>JBATTX010000163.1:0-15229 GCA_049670825.1 Arcobacteraceae bacterium
TGCTACCTCTTCAACATTTTTAAACTTTGTATTTCCTCTCAAATGTGGTTTTATATTGATACTAAAACCTACTTTATTTACAGCTAAATATTTTCCATTTCTATCTAGAATTGAACCTCTTGATGCAACTTTATATATTTTTTTTATGTAGTTTTTTTGTGATAATTTTTCGAAATGTTCATTTGAAATCACACTTAGATAATAGACTCTTCCCAACAATAAAAAGATAATAAATAATATAAATCCAATAATAATCTTCAATCTCATAAAATAAATCCTACAATAAATATATCAATAATAAAATTAATGAAAAAAACAATTAACATATCTAAATGAAATGAAGTTTGTATTTGAACCATAAGATAAAAGATAAGATAAAATGACAATACATACAAAAATCCAGACATCAGATCAGAAGAAAAAAGATGTTTGATTCGAGGAATAATCACATAATAAACAACTAAAGAGATGATTGTTAATGAAAATAATTTCAACCCTTGCGTATTTTCAATAATTAAAAATGTAATGATACATAAAATTAAAAGATAGTTATACCCTTTTTTTAAAGAGACAGAAAAAATCTTAAATACAACACCAGCTAATAAAAATGAGATAAAATAAGTACTAAATAAAATATTACAAATAGAAATAACACATAAAATAGTTATATAAGGTGGTGTATATTTTTTTAACATTTTATTCCATTTCCTCCAAAATATTATCTAAAAAAAGCTCTTTTGATAATTTGTCAAAATTTGATTTTGTTGCTTCTAATTTCAAACATATTGTATCTGTAAATATCTTATCTTTTATATTTATGTTGTATTTTACCAGTATGTACTCTATTTGTGAAAGCTGAGAATAAGTTATAAGTAATTGTTTATATTCTAATTTAACAAACGTATGAACTTCAGACTCTTTAATAACTAAATTAACTGCATCACTATAAGCTTTTACTAAACCACCTGTACCTAATCGTATTCCACCAAAATATCGTACTACGATAACTGCTGTATTGATAAACTCAGCACCCGCTAAAACACTTAATGAGGGTTTACCGCTTGTACCTTTTGGTTCCCCATCATCACTACTATTTTCCACTATCTGTTCAAACTCATTCAAATACCTATATGCATATACAAAATGTCTTGCTTTTGGATGCTCATTTTTTAAACGATTCATCACCTCATCAAACATCGTATATGGACAGATATGTGTTATAAACTTTGATTTCTTAATCTCTAAAGTAGTAGTAAATTCTGAGCTAATAAACTGCATATATTTTCTTTAGCTGATTAGATCATTATAGATATCTTTAATATTATTTCCAGTTAATTTTGCTAAAAGTTTTGCTTTTTGTTTAGGAGGAAGTTTTAAATCGATTAAATCATCTTCAGTGATGATTCCTCTATTTTGATTTTCAATATTTTTAATAACAACTACCCATTCACCTTTAATGGTTGTTTCTTGAAGTTGCGTTAAGATATCTGAGACTTTTCCTTTATACCGTTTTTGGTATTTTTTAGTTAACTCTTTAGTTAAAAAAATCTCTCTATTTGGGTCAATTTCAGTAATCTCTTCTATTAACTTTAAAAGTCTATGCGGTGACTCATATAAAATCGCAAGATTATCACTGTTAAGAACTTTATCTAATAAATCTGATCTATTTGTCCCTTTATGTGGTAAAAAACCAAAAAAAGTAAATGTCGTATTGGTAAAACCACTACTTGCATAAGCAGTTAATATAGCATTCGCACCAGGCAAAACATCAAACTCAATATTGTTTTTTAAACAAAAATCTACCAATAAAGCTCCAGGATCACTCACACATGGCATTCCTGCATCACTCATATAAATACAATTTTTAGATTCTAGCATCTCTTGATTTTCAGTCGTTAAAAAATCTTTTTCATTATGAGAATGTAAACTAATATAATCAAATTTAGGGAATTCTATCTCAAGTCTTTGAGAGATAAGGGATATAAGTTTTTTTGTAACTCTTGTGTCTTCACACAAAATGAGCTCACCATCTTTTAAAACTTGAACAGTTCTAAAAGATATATCTCCTAAGTTTCCTATAGGAGTGGGAACAAATGCAAGCATTATTTCATTGCGTATCTAGCTTTGAATTTTTCAACTCTACCAGCAGCATCAACGATTTTTTGCTCACCTGTAAAGAATGGGTGACATTCTGAACAAATATCAATTTTCATTGTTTCAACGTTTGATCTTGTTTCAAATGAATTTCCACAAGCACAGTTAACTACGCAAGTTTTGTAATCTGGGTGTATCTCTTTTTTCATGAGTTTCCTTTTAGTTTTTTTATTGCTAAAGGGTCGAGTCTAGATGTCGCCCTTTATATAAAGTTGCGAATTATACAAAATTTAAGCTAAAATTAAAATAAATCTATTGTACTTTCTTCCTCTTTTTTATAAACCGCAAATTGACTACGCCCTTTATTTTTTGCTTCGTTTAAGAAATTATCTGCATTTTTAAGAACTTGATTAATATCTTCACTATCTTGAGGAAAAGATGAAATTCCTATACATATTGTTTTTTTCAATACTTGATTTGTATCTTCATCAACAACTATTTCTGCTTTGGCAAACTCTTCGATGAGTTTTTGTGCAATTATTTGAGCCTCATCATTCGATTTTAAATTTACTAAAGCTACTAAAAATTCATCACCTGTTAATCTAGCTACAATATCAAAATTTTTAATACTTTTATGTATTACTTTAGCAAGTTCTACTAAAACTTTATCTCCAATATCATAATCAAACTCTTCAATTACTGCTTTAAATCTATCAATTCCTATCATTAAAAAAGAGATATTTTCCTCTTTTTTATTTGATAGTGCAATTATTTTATGAATATGCTCTATGAGATATTTTCTATTATGTACATTTGTCACACTATCTATGGAAGAAGATTCTATATGATGTTTTTTAATAATTCCATTTTGTAAAATTGGTGAAATTTGAAAAAAAGCTGCATCAATAAAATTTTTATCTTCATTTATCATCGTATACTGTTCTTTATCTTCAACAGCAAAAGAAACGACTGCATTTATTTCAGTATGTGTATTAATTATAAAATAGAAGGAAAAATGCCCATCTAAATAGAAATCTTTCCCTTTTTTTACAACCGTTGTATTTTTATTATTTTCCATATCAAAAAGTGAAAAATTTACATTCACAATTGCATATTTAACATGAAGCCACTCTACTAAAGAATTAGCCATCTCATTGAGATTTTCACTATATTGTAGCTGATCATATAAAGTATAAATATTTTCTAATTTTAAAAATTTATTTTTATCTTCTATTGCTAATTTGATAAGGTTAATCATTTTATCTTTCATACTTAAATTCTAACTATAATAAACTTAGTTTCGAGTAAATCTTATAATTTACATTTTTATAACCAAAACTCAAATAATTCGCATGTAATAACAATCTATGATGTCCAGTAGACATTATTCTTTCTTCTTCCTCTAGTTCTTTTAGGAGGTATTTATCCGCAATCTCTTCATCAATACCATATATTGGATCACCTACTATCCTATGTCCTATACTATCAAGATGTACTCGTATTTGATGTTGTCTACCTGTATGAGGTGTAGCTTCTACTAGTGTTTGATGCTTCTTCTCATCGTATTTAAGGGGTTTTATAAAAGTAAGTGATTCTTTTCCATCATCAGCAGTTTGCATCTTTACCCCAATTTTACTATTAACTGCTTTTTTAATACCGCTGTTAATCGTTATAGGTTCAGCAATTTTTCCATCAACTACAGCTAAATAGTTTTTATCATATTGTTTATTTTCAAACATCTCTTTTAAAATAATGTCACTATATTTGTGTTTTGTTACCAGAACTAAACCAGATGTCTCTTGATCAATTCTATGTGCCAAATTTGCACTTTCTCCAAAATGATATCGTATCTCGTCTAGAAGTGTATATTCTGTATTTCTTGATGTTGGATGTACCATCACACCAGATGGTTTATCAAATACAGCAAAATCTTCTGTTTCAAAAATTGGCTTTAATCCTCTTGTATGGCCTTCAAAAAGAGCAACTTGAATAAAAGCACCTTTTACTTTTTGTCCATTTTGTAGAATGTTATTATTATCATCAAAAACACGACCTTTTGCTAAAAGTTTTTGAGAATTAGAGATATTTAGTTTTGCATCATCTATTAAAAACTGTTGTATTTTTTTATTTGTTTCTTCAACGATTGGAAATTGTTTAAGTATAAATGGCATCTAGTCCCTCTAAATAGATTTTTGGAATTGTAACCAAAAACTAGCTAATTGCATATTAAGTAATTCTTTTGTAAAATTCGTAACTTTTTTACACACTAAGGAGATATGTGAACGATATAACATTAGTTGTTTTGTGTGCTGGAGAATCTTCACGATTTGAACTATCAGTAAAAAAACAATGGATTAGAATAGAAGATCAACCACTTTGGGTACATGTAACAAATAGATTATCATCTTATGCTAATTTTCAAAAAGTTATTGTTGTAGGGCACAAGGATGAGTTAAATTATATGGAAAACTATTCTGATGATTTTACTTATGTTCACGGTGGTAATACAAGACAACAATCAATTGTTAATGCACTTGAGTTTACAGATTCAAAATATGTAATGATTACTGATGTTGCAAGATGTTGTGTTCCTAAAAATGTTATAGAAAATCTTATTTTACAAAAAGATAAGGCGTCTATTATCGTTCCTGTACTAAATGTATCCGATACAGTTGTTTATAACAATGAAACAATCAATCGAGATGGTGTAAAAATAATACAAACTCCACAACTTTCAAATACCAAAATGCTTAAACAAGCAACACAAAGCGAAATTGAATTTACTGATGATAGTAGTGCCATAAAAAGTATAGGGGGAACTGTTCACTATATTTTAGGCTCAACACAATCAGAAAAATTAACTTTTGGAGATGAACTAAAAAATTTACCTTGCTTAAAAGGACCAAATCAAAATACATTTCTAGGAAATGGGATTGATATTCACCAATTTGAACCTAACAAACAGATGGTTCTAGGTGGAGTAAAGATCGATTCAGATTTTGGATTTAAGGCACATAGTGATGGTGATGTTTTAATTCACAGTGTAATAGATTCACTTCTTGGTGCTTGTGGTGCTGGTGATATTGGTGAGTTTTTTCCAGATACTGACCCTCAATATAAAGGGGCAGATTCAAAAAAACTTTTAAGACATATTGTAAAGTTTATAACAAATGTTGGCTATGAGATTATTAATATTGATTTAACTATATTAGCTCAAAAACCAAAGATCAATCCTCATAAAAAGATTATTAAATCTACTATGGCAGAGTTATTAAATATTGAGAAACAAAAAATCAATATTAAAGCAACAACTGCTGAAAAAATGGGTTTTGTAGGAAGAGAAGAAGGTGTTGTGGTACTTAGTAGTGCTACACTTAAATATTATAATTGGATGGATAAATGAATATACTAATATTAGACGAAGAAGTTTACTTAGCTCAAAAAGTTGCAATGCGACTTCAAGAAGAGGGAAATAACTGTACACACGTAGCCAATATAAAAGAGATAGATTTTAATACAAACTACGATGTTGTACTCCTTTCTACAAATATAAGTAGTAGCGATGTACATAAAATCATAGTAAGTTTTAAAAATAGCATCGTAATACTCTTAGTTTCATATATCAATGACACAACAGTAACAAAACCACTAAAAGATGGTGCTAGTGATTATATAGTAAAACCATTTATTATGGATGAGCTCGTAAGAAAAATTTATCATTATGATGAATTTAAAAGATTAAAACAAAACAATGTAAACTTAGAAAACTATATCAATTTTGCATTCAATAACATTGAAGAGGTTCAGGAAATACCAAAATCACTTCCATTTGCTATTGAGACAAAAGATCAAAGAGTAGCTGATAAAATTGTATTTGATGTTGCTAAAAAACTTAACAAAACAATTAAATTTGTATCTTTAGAACAAAACGCAAAAATAAATCCTGAGGAATTTAGAGGAGAACTACTTTACATTTATGATTTTCATTATGCTAAAAAAGCATCAAAAGATCTTATTTTAAACACAATAGCAAATTATGATGTAATCATCTGTTCGTTAGAAGATATTGGGGAGATTCAATACCCTAAAATATCTGTGGACTCTCCAAATAAACTTTCTGTTGTTGATTCAATTTTAACAATCAATGACTATGTAAAACTTATGGTTGTAAGTTTTCAAAATAAATATCCAGATACAGAGTTAAGTAGAAGACTAGGAATTAGTAGAAAATCTCTTTGGGAAAAACGAAAGAAATTCGGTATTGAAAAAAATAGAGGTAACTAGATGAGAAAATTCTTTCTTACAGTTGGATTTAGTGGACTCAGTCCAAAAGCACCAGGTACAATTGGAAGTATCGTAGCTTTAGTTTTGGGGATGCTTTTACTTCAGGTTATCTCTTTATCAACTTTATTTTTACTTGCTATTCTAATCTCTGTATTTTCCGTTAAACAAATTGATATATATGAAAAAGAAGTTGGAGCACATGATGGTTCAGAAATTGTTATCGATGAACTAGCTGGTATGTGGATCGCTTTGGCGATTGCAAGTGCAACAGCCGATAACTATATTATTGCAGGTTTAGCATTTGTATACTTTAGACTGTTTGATATATGGAAACCATCATTAATAGGAAAAATAGATAGAGATGTTAAAGGTGGATGGGGAGTTATGGGCGATGATATGTTAGCTGGTTTATTTGCTGGTTTATGTACAAGTATGACCTACTTTTTACTTATCAAATATAATCTTTTATAAAATATCTTTATACTAATTTTTGAGGATTTAACTCCTCAAAAATTCTAATCAAATTTCATTGAAAAATCTAACCAAGTAGCTTGGTGAATAATACTTCCACTACTAATTGCATTGATTCCTGTATCTAAATACGATTCGATTGTATCTTGTGTAATATTACCACTAGCTTCAAGTAGAATATGTGGATAATTCTCATCTCGATAGCCTGCAACGTGTCTAATTTCATCGGGTGACATGTTATCACACATAATAATATCAGCACCTGCATGCATCGCTTCTTGTACTTGAGAGAATGTTTCACACTCAATTTCTATTTTAGTAACCCAAGAGATTCTTTTTCTTGCAGTTTTTACAAATTCTTCAAGGTTATCAATAGTTTTTAAGTGAGTATCTTTTAACATCAAACAATCATCCAGGCCAAGTCTATGGTTGATAGCTCCACCAATTCTACTTGCATATTTTTCAAAGTTTCGTAGCTGTGGTCGTGTTTTTCTTGTATCTAATAAAACAACTTTACTATCTTTTAAAAGTTTTGCGTATGAGTTTGCACTTGTTGCGATTCCAGAAGCATGTTGTAAAAGATTTAAAAATGTTCTTTCACTACTTAACAATACAGAAGCTTTCCCTTCAAGTTCAGCAATCACATCACCTTTTGAAACTTTTTCACCATCTTTGATTAAAAATTTACAATCAAACTTTTCAGCTCTTGCTAATACTCGTGCATATTTTACACCTGCTAAAACACCATTATCTTTTGCTATCACTCTTGCAGTAAATCTACCTTTTGGAGCAATATCAAAAAAGAGATCTCCTCTTCCATTATCTTCAATGATAGCATTTTTTACAAATTTTCGTATATTAATTCCCATTATTAAACCTCAAACATTCTGTTTAATGCTATTTTTGCATATTTAGCAACTTCTTCTGGAATAATAATTTCATTTAGATATGTCTCATTTTTTATTGACATAAGATTATTATACAAATCCTCAAGAACTGTTTCATTCATAGTTGGACATTCTGGTTTTGTAGAACTTAATACATAAGTATTTTTAGGTCTTAATCTATTTACCATATTAAACTCAGTTCCTACAACAACTTTTTGCTCAGGATCTAACTCTTTTGTGATATATCGAATAAGCTCAGATGTTGAACCAGAAAAATCTGCTTTAGCAACAACAGCAGGATCACATTCAGGGTGAACAGCAACTAAAATATCAGAATATTTTTCTCTATAAAAATCGATGTCATCTGGAGTAAATAGTTGGTGTACTGAACAAAAACCATTAAAACAAATAATATCAGCTTTTTTTACATCTTCAATATCATCAATCCCTACAACAGCAGATGCTAAATTCATCTGTTTTGCGAAGTTTTGTCCTAAACATCTGTCTGGAACAAAAAATATTTTTTTACCACTTTCTAAACCTCGAGTGATGATTTTAAATGCATTTGAACTTGTACATACATACCCACCCATTTTTCCAACTTCTGCTTTTACTTCTGCAGAAGAATTGATATATGTAATTGGTAAAATATCATCATTTGATATCCCTGCTTCATTTAATGTTTTTAAATTTGATTTAAAATAACCAACATCAATCATTTTAGCCATAGCACAACAGGCAATTTTAGGCATCATAACTCTTTTTTCAGGAGCTAATACTTTTAAACTTTGACCCATAAAACCAACACCACAAAAGATGATGTTTTTTTCTTTTGCAGCCATACCTCGTTTTGCTAACTCTAAGCTATCCCCAGTAATGTCTGCTAACTCAAAAACTTCATCTTTTTGGTAAAAGTGAGCAACGATAGCAACATCTAGTTCTTCTTTTAATTTAATAATCTCTTCTTTAAAGTTCATATATTTATATCCTAAATTTTCTATTGTTGTAAATATAACAAATTATTAGTTATATATAGATATTTTTGGCTTATTAATCTTGTAGTTTCACTATATTTTTAAGATTTATTATATTAAATAGTCTTTTTGCTATGTTTTTGTACTTTTTTAGAGTGATTTTGAATAAATTTATAATTTACACAATCATCGGTATAACTGTTTATTTAAACGATTTTTAGATAAAATAACATAATTAACAAAAAGGAATTTTATGGACTTTTTTACAAATCCAAACATTATATTTTATATTTTGGCCTATCTAATTGGCTCAATACCGTTTGGTTTACTTCTAGCAAAAAAATATGCAGGGGTAAATGTACAAGAATCTGGTAGTAAAAGTATCGGTGCAACAAATGTACTAAGAGTGGTAAAACAAACAAATCCAGCGCTAGCAAAAAAACTAGGTATCGCAACTGTGTTACTTGATGCAGTTAAAGGTGCAATTGTTATTTTAATTGCAATGGCTTTTAACTTAAGTACAGAAACTTTATGGGCAATTGCAGTAATCAGTGTACTTGGTCACTGTTATAGTATTTATTTATCTTTTGAAGGTGGTAAGGGAGTTGCAACAGGTCTTTGTGTATTTTTAGTACTAATTACACTTCCAACACTAATAGGTGCACTTGTGTGGGGATTTTGTGCGAAGGTATTAAAAATCTCTTCAATCTCTTCTCTTTTAGGGCTTGTAGCTGTTGTAATCTCGGCAATGCTTTTAAATAATGGTTTAAATATAGATTCAAATGCTCCAATGTATATCATCACATTTATCATTTTTTACAAACATATTCCAAATATTGTAAGACTTGTAAAAGGTGAAGAGGCGAAAGTTGCTTAGAAATAATAAACAGATGAAGGTATCTATAGATAATTTGACATTTAAAACTATCATCGGTATTTTACCTTTTGAGAGAGTAACAAAACAGAAAGTGATCTTAGATATCACTTTTGAGTATAAATTTTCTAAAAAACAAAAAGATTTTGTTGATTATAGTCATGTTGCAAATATGGCAAAACTGATTATGAAAAAAGAAAAATTTGAATTAATAGAAGATGCGCTCATATATTTAAACAGAGCATTAAAAAATGAGTTTAATATCTCAAATCTTCATATTAAAATATCAAAACCAGATATTTTGAAAAATTGCGAAGTAAGTGTTAGTTACTAACATTTACTTTATCTACTAAATTAAATCTAAAAAATCGCTCTTATAGATCAAAATCTCTTTTGAATTTTTATTATAAATAAATCTTTTATCACCATGTTTTACTCTATCTAAAATAATACTTTTGATTTGAGCATCATTTTTATTGTGATTACGCATAAAAATAAAAAACTCAGTGAGTTCCATAAACTCCATTTTTTCTACAGGAGCTATTGGTGTTTGAACTTTTTGATGTTGAACAGATTGTTCTTTGTGGTCAAGTTTGTAAATATTTCGCATCTCATTAAATGCACTTTTAAGAAGATCGACTTCACTTTGAAAAACATTTAACATCTGTGTTTGTGTTTTATCTAAGCGACTAATCTCACTTGTGTATTGTTTTTTCATAAACTTGATTGTTTTTTTCAAAAGATGAATTTGTTCATCTTTTGAATTGATTATTTTTTCCTCTAAGAGTTTATAATCATTTTGATGTGTAGTTGAAGATGGTTGAGATACACTTTGTACTTTTGTTGCATTTGTATCAACATACACAAATATCTTTCCATCTTTTTTCATAGATTCAAGTTGCCCTTTTTTTATACGGTAGTGTATCCCTTGAAGGGATAAACCTAACAGTTGAGCTGCTTCATTACTTGAAACTAATTTTTTCAAAGTTTATTTCCTATTTATTATCTTCACTATCAACAGTAATAACAGTGTGAACATTTCCTCTTGGATTATAGTCAGCTATAACTTTCATCTTTTTTGGTTGAAGATGTTTAAATAATGTATCAAAAATCTCGTTTGCACTATTTTCATGAGAGATTTCTCTGTGCATAAATGAATTGATATATAATTTTAACGCTTTTAGCTCGATTACTTTTTCATTTGGTACATATTCTAATTTGATCGTTGCAAAATCTGGATAACCACTTCTTGGACATAAACACATAAACTCTGGTAATTCAATATTTACTTTATAATTTTTATCATGTTGATTTGGCCAGTAATTTTCCTCTGCATTTATGTTAAATTCTCGTATCTCTTTTTCACCGTATTTCATACAATATACCCTTTATTATCTACTTTTAAGTTCATTATACAAAAAATTATGTTAAATTCTAATAATTATATAAGAAGAGGTTTTTAATGGATATTTTGACAATTATTGTCGCAATATTATTTTTGTCATTAGGGTTAAATTTACTATTGAAAAAAATAAATGTATCACCTATTGTTGGATACATATTTACAGGGATGATTGTAGCACTATTTTTAGATATAGTGAATATAGATCAAAATAATATGTCCCACATTGCAGAGTTTGGAATAGTATTTTTAATGTTTACAATTGGTTTGGAATTTTCATTAACCCATTTAAAACAGATGAAAAAAGAAGTTTTTGTATTTGGAACACTCCAAGTTGTTTTAAGTACACTCATTTTTACCTATATTGCAAAATTAGGTTTTGGGTTAGATACTAAAACATCTATTATTATAGGTTCTGCACTTGCTTTATCCTCAACAGCAATTGTCTTAAAAACATTAAATGAAAATGGTGATATTCATAGACCTTATGGACGAAATAGTGTAGGTATTCTTATCTTCCAAGATTTAGCAGTTATTCCTATTTTATTGATGATTACAATTCTCGCAGATTCTACAGTTTCATTGGAAACAATTCTGTTAAATACACTTTTTTCTGCAATCATTGTAGGAATTATATTATTTGTACTAGGAAAATATATACTCGAGTATTTTTTGGCTTATGTAGTTGATACAAAAATTGAAGAACTATTTATTATGTCCATTATTCTTATTGTATTGTCTTCTGCACTTTTAGCACATACATTTGGATTCTCATACTCCCTTGGAGCTTTTATTGCTGGAATGCTTATTGCAGAGACAAAATATAAATATCAAATAGAAGCTGACCTTGTACCCTTTAGAGATATATTATTGGGTGTATTTTTTATCTCCGTAGGGATGCAAGTAAACTTTACAACGGTATTAGATAATTTTTTTATCATTGTTGGATTAACCATTGCAATTCTAGCCATCAAAGTGGTTATCATTTTTGTGATTTTAAACTTTTTTTCACACTATAAAAGAGCTTTAAAAACAGCACTTACTTTAGCACAAGTTGGAGAGTTTTCATTTGCAGTTTTTGCACTCGCAAGTGCTCAAAATCTTCTCGATGATAATATTAACCAAATTATGATATCTGTAGTTATATTATCATTACTATTTACATCATTAGTGATAAGGCACGTGAGAACATTTATCAAATTTTTTGATAAAAATGCAATAGATATAGTTGAAGAACCAGTGATGGTAAGTGCAGGCATAAAAGACCACATTATCGTTTGTGGATATTCACTTTTGGGACAGAAAATAGTAAAAAAACTAAAATATTTAGGGATAAAGTATGTCGCTGTTGAACATGAAAGACAACACGTAAAACAAGGGCATGAAAATGGTGATATTGTATTTTTTGGAAATGCTGCATCGCAAACTATGTTAAATTCTTTATATATAAAAGATGCAATTGCTGTTATAATAGCAATTGATAATGATGAAAAAATTAGATTAATAAGTCAAACAATAAAAAATATAGATCCAAATATATCTATTACAGTAAAAATATCTCACGAATCTCAATTTAAAGAGTTCGAAGATTTACATATAGATGCATTTGTTCATGAACATGAACTAGTAGCAAGAAGACTCATTGAAAAGGCTACTAGATGTACACTAAAAGAAAAGGTTTTTAAATAGATGGCAAGTAGTTATAAATATGAATTAGAAGATGATTTAGAATTAGAAGAACCAAAAAAATATAAAGTATTATTACTCAATGATGATTTTTCTACAATGGATTTTGTTATAGAGATTCTTACAAGAGTATTTCGAAAATCACTTGAAGAATCTGAAGCAATTATGTTAGATGTTCATAACAATGGGAAAGCAGTTTGTGGAATATACACTCAAGAGATTGCTTTAACAAAAGTATCACAAGTCAAAACAATGGCTAGAAAAGCGAACTTTCCACTAAAAGCAATCGCCGAAGAGGAGTAAGATATGATACACATAGATCTTCAAAAAGTTTTTACAAATGCTGTAAATTATGCACGAGCAAATAGCCACGAATACATCACAGTTGAACACGTTTTTGTATATTTATTAAAATCAGAAACCATTATCAATCTACTCAAACAGATGGATATGGATATTGATTTTTTATATACACAACTCAAAGATTATATTTTAAAGAACACACCAAAATATCCAAAAGAGTTAGAGCACGAAGATCCTGTAGAAACAGTTACGTTAACAAATACAATTGAACAGATGATTACACACTCTTCTTTATCAGGAAAAAAAGAATCAACTGTTGAAGATATGTTTGTTTATATTTTAAAAGATGAACATGCCTACTGTACATATTTACTGCACCAACAAGGGCTAGAAAGAGTTGATATTTTAGAAGAGATTAGTCATGGTGGAAGTGCCGATGATGAATATGAAAGTATCAGTGAAGAGGACTTTACAAAACTTGATAAGAAAAAACTCAAAGAAGAGACACCTTTAGAGCAAAATAGTGTGGAGTTAGTTTCTCTTGCAAAAGAGGGGAAAATCGATCCTGTTATCAATAGAGAAAAAGAGATAACAAGAGTTGTTGAAATCTTAGCAAGAAGAAAGAAAAACAACCCTATTCTTTTAGGGGAAACAGGAGTAGGAAAGACTGCTATTGCTGAAGGATTAGCTTTAGCTATTGCAAATGAAGAGGTACCAGAGTTTTTACATGGTTCTAAACTTTACTCTCTTGACATGGGTTCAATGCTTGCAGGGACAAAATATAGAGGTGATTTTGAGAAAAAATTAAAAGCTGTATTAAAAGAGGTAAGTAAAAAAGATAATGCTATTTTATTTATCGATGAGATTCATACTGTAGTTGGTGCAGGTGCAGTTGGTGGAAGCACCATGGATGCTTCAAATATTTTAAAACCGATGTTAAGCTCAGGAAAACTTCGAGTTATTGGGGCAACAACATATGAAGAGTACAGAAATGACTTTGGTAAAGATAAAGCTTTTAGTAGAAGATTTGGTAAAGTAGAGATAAAAGAGCCTTCAATAGAAGATTGTGTAGTTATCTTACAAGGTCTTAAATCAAAATATGAAGAGTTTCACGGTGTAATATATAACGATGAGAGTCTTAAACTTGCTGTTGAGTTAAGTAAAAAGTTTATCACAGATAGATTTTTACCAGATAGTGCTATTGATGTAATTGATGAAGTGGGTGCAACTATTAAATTAGAAAAAAAATCTGCAAAAGCGATCAAAATCACAGCAAAAGATGTAGAAAGAACAATCTCAAACATCGCACAAATACCACCAAAAACGGCTACCTCTTCTGATCTTTCATTACTTAAAAAATTAGAATCAAATCTACAAAAAAGAGTATTTGGTCAAGATGATGCAATTACTACAATTGTAAAAGCGATTAAAATAAATCGTGCAGGTATGGGAATAGATAACAAACCTGTAGGAAGTTTTTTATTTACAGGAAGCACAGGTATAGGAAAAACAGAAGTTGCAAAAGAGTTAGCTCATGTTATGGGTGTGCACTTTGAAAGATTTGATATGAGTGAATATGGTGAAGCACACACAGTAAGTCGTCTTATTGGTGCACCTGCTGGATATGTTGGTCATGAAAAAGGTGGACTGTTAACGGAAGCTATCAAAAAACATCCACATACTGTTTTACTTCTTGATGAGATAGAAAAAGCACATCCAGATTTGATGAGTTTACTCCTTCAAGTGATGGACAATGCAACACTTACCGATAACAATGGTACAAAAGTAAACTTTCAAAATGTTATTTTAATTATGACTTCAAATCTTGGTGCTACACAAGCAAACATAATGGGATTTGCAAAGGATGATGGACTCAATGAAGATAAAGCTGTTAAAAAATTCTTTGCTCCTGAGTTTAGAAATAGACTCGATGCAACTGTAAAATTTGTTTCTCTTACAGAACCTATTTTAATTAAAATTGTTTCTAAATTTATCAAAGATTTAGAAGAGAATTTAAGTGATAAAAATATCATTATTACTTTGACTACAAAAGCAAAAAAAGAGTTAGCACGTTTAGGATATGACAAACTTATGGGTGCACGACCACTTCAAAGAGTAATAACTGAAAAAATTAAAGTACCACTTACAGATGAGATTCTTTTTGGGGAACTTAAAAATGGAGGAACTGTAAATATTGACTTTAAAAAAGATGAATTTACATTTTCATATATACAAAAAGAACAATTATAATCTA
>JBATTX010000164.1:0-4256 GCA_049670825.1 Arcobacteraceae bacterium
TGCATCAAGACCTGTATCTTCTCTACCACCTTTTACAAAAACATGATATGATCCATCTGCTACTCTTTTTACATCAATCGCAACAACAATGCACTGTCTACCAAATCTTTTAGCAGCTTGATCTATAAAATCTGGGTTTGTAACAGCACTTGAATTTATACTAACTTTATCACATCCTACATTGAGAAGATTATAAATATCTTCAAGTTTTCGTATCCCCCCACCGACAGTAAGTGGAATAAAAACCTCTTGTGCAACTTTTTTCACAACATCTACAATTGTATCTCTACCCTCGTGTGATGCTCCAATATCTAAAAATGTAATCTCATCTGCACCTTCAATATTGTATCGTTTAGCAACTTCTACAGGATCACCTGCATCTCTTAATCCAACAAAATTAACACCTTTTACAACTCTTCCATTATCAACATCCAAGCAAGGTATAATTCTTTTTGCAAAAAAACTCATTCAATTTTCCTATTATTATATATATTCTTATTATATCCAATGCAATATAAACATACGCAATAGTAGCCAAATTTACTCAATTTGTTCCATGTGGAACAATTATAATTAAAATACTTATGTAGATATAAGTATTAATATGTTAGACTCGGCTTTAATATGATAAATGTAAAAGCAAAAAAGAGATTTGGACAAAATTTCTTAAAAGACGATTCTGTATTGATAACGATCATCCAATCGATGCCCCATAACGATAACCACATTGTGGAAATTGGGCCTGGATTAGGTGATTTGACAAAGAGACTTGTCAAGTGCAAAGATGTGACAGCCTACGAGGTGGATAGAGATTTATACTCTATTTTGCAAAAAGAGTTTCATAATGAATTAGAATCCAATAAATTAAACATCATTTTAGGTGATGTTTTAGAACAATGGAATAACAATAATTCACTTTATAATAGCAAGTATGACATGATTGCAAACTTGCCATATTATATTGCAACAAATATTATTTTGAATGCATTCGATGATGTAAAATGTGAGCACATTATCGTTATGGTTCAAAAAGAAGTTGCAGATAAATTTACTGCATCTTGTGGAGATAAAGAATATTCTTCACTAGGTGTAATTACACAATTAGTTTCAAAAGAGGCAAAAACTTTAATAGTTGTTCCTCCTGAGAGTTTTAATCCTCCACCAAAGGTGGACTCTGCTGTAATCTATATCCAAAAAGATTTAGATAAATCAGTAAGTGTTGGATTTAAAAAATTTCTAAAGGGTTGTTTTGTACAGCCAAGAAAAAAATTAATTAAGAACTTATCTGCATTTTATAATAAGAAACTATTAATAGATATATTTAATGAATTAGATATACCCGAAACAGCAAGACCTCATGAAGTTGATGCATCTTTGTATAGCCATATTTATACAAAGGTAACAAATAATGGAAGAGAACAAAATACAACCTGCTAATCCGCAAGCAGAAAACACTCAAAATAAAACTGAAACTGTAGACACAAATAAAACTGAAACTACTAATCCTAACCAAAATAATACAAACCAAAAAGGTAAAACAATACCTCCAAAAAGAAAACCACCAATTAGTGGTAATGGATGGACAAATGATTTAAAAAAATCTTTTGAAACAAATGAAAGAATCCAAAAAGAAAGACTTAATCCACACAATAAATTAAACCTTAAAACTGAAGCAAGTATTCGTGTAACTCCACTAGGTGGATTGGGTGAAATTGGTGGAAATATGATGGTAATTGAAACTGATACTAGTGCAATTATTATTGATGTAGGGATGAGTTTTCCAGATGATTCTATGCATGGTGTTGATATTTTAATTCCTGATTTTACTTATATAAGACAAATTAGAAATAAAATTGCAGCTATTTGTATAACACATTCACATGAAGATCATATTGGTGCTATGCCATATATTTTCAAAGAACTTCAAGTTCCAATTTATGGTACAGCTTTACCTTTAGAGTCAATTGGTTCTAAATTTGACGAACATAAAATGAAACAACACAGAAGTTATTTTAGAGCAATTCAAAAAAGAAAACCAATTAAAATTGGTGATTTTGAAGTTGAATGGATGCATATGACTCACTCTATTATTGATAGTTCTTCACTTGCAATTACAACAGAAGCTGGTACTATCATTCATACAGGAGATTTTAAAATAGATCATACTCCAGTTGATGGATATCCAGCAGATTTACATAGACTTGCATATTATGGAGAAAAAGGTGTTTTAGCACTTTTAAGTGATAGTACAAACTCTCACTCACCAGGATTTACAAAAACTGAAAAAACAGTTGGTCCAACTTTTGATAGAATTTTTGCAAAAGCGAGTGGAAGAATTATCATGTCTACATTCTCTTCAAACTTACATAGAGTTGCGCAAGCGATTCAAACAGGTATTGATTATGGAAGAAAAATTTGTGTAATTGGTAGAAGTATGGAGAAAAACTTAGATGTAGCATTAACTTTAGGATATTTAAAATTTCCAAAAGAGCATTTTATCGATGCACATGAAGTAAATAAACATCTTGATAAAGAAATTCTAATTGTAACTACTGGTTCTCAAGGTGAACCAATGAGTGCACTATTTAGAATGTCAATTCATGAACATAGACATATTAAAATTAAACCAGAAGATATGATTGTACTTTCAGCAAAAGCGATTCCTGGAAATGAAGGAAGTGTATCTGAAATCATTAACCAAATTCAAAAAGCTGGTGCTAGTGTTGCATATCAAAACTATGCAGATATTCACGTTTCTGGACACGCTGGTCAAGAAGAGCAAAAACTTATGTTAAGACTTTGTAAACCAAAATTTTTCTTACCTATTCATGGTGAATATAACCATGTTGTAAGACATATCCAAACAGGTATTGAATGTGGTGTATTAGAAAGAAATACATATATTTTAAGTGATGGTGAACAAGTAGAGATTGCACCAAAATACCTTAAAAAAGTAAAAACAGTAAAAACAGGTAAAACATATATTGACAACCAAAGAAATAGAAAAATTGGTGATGATGTTGTAATAGATAGACAAACTATGGCTAATGAAGGTGTGATTATGATAGTTGCACAAATTTCAGAAAGTGATAGAAAAATTGTTGGTCCTTCAAGAGTTAGCTCATTTGGTATGGTTGATTCTAAACAAGAGAAACATTTTGCAAAAGAGATTGAAGATATCCTAGAACACTTCTTAGAACACATTAAACCAGGTATTTTACAAAATACTAGAGCAGTGGAAGAAGAATTAAGAAAAGTTGTAAGAAAACACTGTATCAGAAAATACAGAAAATACCCAATGATTGTACCAACAATCTTTGTACAATAGTTCTTCCCAAATTGTTCCACATGGAACAAGAGAATAAAAGAAGTGAGCAACCTCACTTTTTTGATTCGAATTTTATTTATCAGAAACCTCACTTTTTTGATTCGAATATTATTGAATTTTAATGAAACCTCATTATTTGAATTCAAAATAATCTCACAAATAAAACAACACAAAACAATAAATCTGTAATAAATTTAGATATAATACAATTAAAATAAAAAAGGAATAATCATGGGAAATAATGACAATAAAAGAAATGACGATGAAGGTAAAACTAGACTCAATAAGTTTATCTCACACAATAGTAGATTTAGTAGACGAGAAGCTGATGAGCTAATCAAAGCAGGTAAAGTATCAATAGACGGAAAAGTAATTGGTGACTTATCAACAAAAGTTGGTTTTAAAACTGTTGTAAAAGTAAATGGAAGAACTGTAAAAGTAGACTTTTCTCGACCATCTACTGTAATAGTATATAACAAACTAAAAGGGGAAATCGTTTCAAAAAATGATCCTCAAGGTAGAAAAATTATATATGATACAATTGGACAAAAATTTAGCCATTTTATACCAATAGGTAGACTAGATTACGCAAGTGAAGGGATGCTTTTACTTACAGATGATCCTAAAATTGCAACAGCACTTATGACTTCAGATTTAGAGAGAGTTTACAAAATTAAAATTGAAGGTGAAGTTTCAAAATCAATGATTAGTGCTATGGATAATGGTATTACTCTTGATGATGCAACTGCTGGGGCATGGGATAAAACAAAAACTATCAATATGGAATTTAAAGCATTCTTGGGATACCAAATTCAATCAAGTACACCAAAATATTCTAAACTAAAAGTTGCTATCTGTGAAGGTAAAAATAGAGAGCTAAGAAGATTTTTCGCACACTTTGGTTCAAAAGTTGTTGACTTAAAAAGAG
>JBATTX010000165.1:0-2222 GCA_049670825.1 Arcobacteraceae bacterium
AATTATTATTCCTTTATACTAACGCCATAGTTGAAAAACAAGGTATCAAAACGTCTTGACTATCAAGCTATTTAATATATCTTAATGCGACATATAAAAGCTAGATAATTTCGCACTATTACCTTGTTTTTCTTCCAACGATTTGTTAGTCTTTTGATCGTAATGTATAAATGTAAACTTCAGTCATGTTTTTATTTTTAAGCTTTGCATTTGTTGATACACGATGATATGCTTCACCTTCAAATTTATCAAGTTTATCCCAATTATTGGATAAGTTATTGGAACTAAAAATAAATCCCTCTACTTCTTCACCATTGTCATCTAAACAAATAGCAGGGTAACCCATTTCTGATCCCCATCCTTCATCTTTTAAATTACCAGTGACTGTAGCAACTTCCCAAGTACCACCAATGTTATTTAATATATGTTCATTTGGACGACCTAAACCTAATGTTCCATAAACAAATAATTTTTCTATCATTTATCTTCCTTAAAATTTACTCATATTGAGACTAACTATTTATTGAACATACATTATATATAAAACACCCTAAAAATCAATAAATAACATGCACAAAAAATGTCGTATATCAAAATGCCTACAAACACCTTAAATAAGGTATTTTTGTAGATGTTACTATAAAAAATATTGGAAATTGAGATACTTATTAAATAAACTTTAAGTTTATGTTATGCTTTTTATGTATGTTTAATGTGGATATTTAGACGATAATAGTACATAATGTATGTATATTAAGCTGATATCGTAATAAACCTGCAAAATGTTAAATATATTATGAGGAGTAATGTGTACAGAAAATTGCTATAAAGATGAGTTATAAAAACATGTTCAACAACCTGTACTTATTGAACATATTCCAAATTTCAACTCTTTTTGGAACAGACTATTTTTTGGTGAAAACTGTTCCAAAAGTAAGAGAATTAGGCAAGCTTAAATATGAAAGACTAAAAGTTTTTTCATCTCATCTTAACATCCTAATTTTTACTATTTAACTTGATACCTGAATAATATAAGATTATCCAAAACAAGATTACTTGACCAAATAAAAGAAGCACCTGTCCCTGTAAATTGTTCTTGAAAATTCATATATGCTTTTTTATTATTAACTCCAATTTCATCTTCTGTATATTCTACAGCATTTGGCCAAGATTTATATATATCATTTGATTGCCAATCTAACGGAATATCCCAATGAAGTGAATAAGTTTCTTCATATTTATCAGAACCATTTACATCACAATCTTTTGTTATGCGTTGATTCCCCTTTTCTTCTACACAACTTAAGTCATAAATTGGAGAAGTATAAAAAGTTTGAGCTTTCCAATTTGAATTTGTAGTAATACCATCAGAGAAACTAGCAATTAAGCCACCATCACCTGGATGAAATTGTTTCCCTCTATTATTTTCACTACCTAAGCCAGAGTTTTCTTCCCAATCAACAACTTTAATTGCAATTTCGTATGGTTTTTTAACTTTAAATTTAACAATATTAGAGTTAAAAGGTGTAAAAGGAACAGAATCAACACCTACTAATTTACCATTTATATATAGCTCAAAATAATTATCTGCAAAGATAAATCCTGTAATAACTTCTCCATCTTTGTCTATTTCCACAATAGGTACAGATGATAAATCAACTTCAGCTAAAGATTGAGGTTCTATATTTGAACATTCATTATATAAATCACTTGCAAAGTTTTTTGTCTCATATTGAACTTCTGCTGGTACTATAAATTCTTTCCCATTAATAGTTTGAATGCCAATAGGTGACACTCTTGAACGACCATTTTCACAACTGAATAAATTTTTTGTTTGAATTTGTGCTTTCCCTTTTCCTATTTGTGCAGTACCTGAATATTCAGCAAAAGCAATTGAGCATGTTAAACACAATATTGATGCTAATAATAGTAGTTTTGTTATCATTCTAATCTCCTAAATTTTTTTGTATTATAATTTATTTTTATTAATCTTATATTAATGATTTATAATTTAACATTGATGATATGGCTACAAAAAAATGATGAACAAATTGTTCTAAAGTTGATTTATAAAAATATTTATAAACTGTTCAACAACCTGTACTTATTGAACATGTGCCAAATTAAAACTCTTTTTGGAATAGACTATTTTTTAGTAAAGACTGCTCCAAAAGTAAAGGTTGTGGAAAAGATTGTTCAGTATTTTGTATCTTATTTAAGAT
>JBATTX010000166.1:0-1568 GCA_049670825.1 Arcobacteraceae bacterium
ATATGTAGCTTTTGCTCTATTTATTTTTCTTCTTTCAACAAGATACATAACTGTTGGTTCTAAAATAGAAACAGCAGATGTAATAGCAGCAAATGCAAGCGCAATAAAAAATGCAATCGCCATAACATTTCCAATACTTCCCATTTGATAGAAAATAGCAGGTAGTGTAATAAATACTAAACCTGGTCCTTTACCTGGTTCTTGACCTGCTGAGAAAACAACTGAAAAAATAACAAGTCCAGCTACAATTGCAATAATTGTATCAAGTGCTACTACAGATAATGAAGCTTTTGCAATATTTACTTCTTTACCTAAAGATGAAGAATAAGTTAAGATTGTTGCCATACCAATAGAAAGTGTAAAGAAAGCATGACCAACAGCTATAATAATAGAGTTTGGATGAAACTTTTCAAAATTTGGATAAAACATAAAATCTACTGCTTGTTTAAAACCATCTAGTGTCATACTATAGAAAAACATTACGGCTAAAATGATTAGAAGTGCTGGCATCAAGATATTATTCAATCTTTCAATCCCTTTCTTAACCCCTTTAGAGATGATATATGCAATCATTAAAAATGCAATCGTATAATAGATAACTTGAGATGTAATATCTTCTTTTAGAAGTCCTAAAAATACCGTTTCAGCTTCGCTTACTGTTGTAGGCAATGAAGTTACTGAAATAACAATATAGTTTAAAATCCATCCAATTACAATCGCGTAAAATGATAAGATAATTACACCTGTTAAAAATGTAAAACCAGTATATTTCCAGTATTTTTTACCCTCCGGAGCTAGTGTTTCAATTGTAGTTACAGCATCTTTATTTGCAGTACTTCCTAAAACAACCTCAGCTAAGAATATAGACATACCTATAAAAACTACTGTTAAAAGATATACTAATACAAATACACCACCACCATTATCACCAGTAATATATGGGAATTTCCAAATGTTACCTAATCCAACTGCACTACCTGCTGCTGCAAGTATAAAACCTAACCTCGTAAACCTATTTTTATTCATTTTCATCCTTCATATTTGTTTTAATATCTCTTACACATCGTACTCGTCCTTGAGCAAACTCTTTAATAGATTTTTCATTTCTTCCATCTTCAAAGTTTTTTACTACAGAGTAATTCCATACTTTGTGTTCATCACTATATGTTGTATCTGACCAGTAAAATTTACCTCCAAATCCATTATATATTTTTTCTTTGTAGTCATAAAGTTCACTCAATTCATCTATTGTAGGTAGTCTAAAGTCATCATAATCTGCAATTTGTAAATCCTCACAGTATCTTTGTGCTTTTTCCCAATTAATATCTGTATTTGTTGCATTCTTTGTATCTTCCCACATCAAGTCATTGATAGAAGAAGTAGAAATTCTTACCTCTTTTGGAATAAGTTTGAGTTTATATTTTATAGTATTTAAAGTATTGGCTTTGATATCTTCATGTAATATAACATCAGCCTCTCCACTTTGAAGCTTGATTTTTACATCTTTACTAGCTTCAATTGTTACTACTCTATTTGTATCATTAAGTTTTTTAATAAACTTATCATTG
>JBATTX010000167.1:0-3228 GCA_049670825.1 Arcobacteraceae bacterium
AGTATATTCAGCTCTTGGAGGTACAGTGAAAACCACAAGTGTAGACCTTGCTAAAAGAAGTCTTGCCAAAACTTCTGAACAGTTCGAAGTGAATAATATCGATGCAAACTCACAAGAGATAATCGTAGATGATGTTTTTAATTACTTTAAATATGCTGTTAAAAAAGGGTACAGATTTGATATGGTGGTACTAGACCCTCCAAGTTTTGCTAGAAGTAAAAAGATCACTTTTAGTGTATCAAAAGACTATGTAAAACTCTTAAAAGAAGCGATACAAATCACAAATAAAAACGGTATCATAGTAGCCTCTACAAACTCAGCGAACTTTGGAATGATGAAGTTTAGACAGTTTATCGAGCAAGCGTTTAGAGAACTTCATGGAAGATTTGATATCTTAGAGACATTCTCACTACCAAAAGATTTTAGAGTGTGCAATGAGTTTAAAGAGGGTGATTATTTAAAGGTTGTGTTTATTAAGAAGCGGTAAATTATTATATATTCATTTACCACTTCAAATGTAGTACTGATTATTTAACTAAACTGCTAAATTTAGGATGATTAATAATTGATGTTATTAATTTTTGTACAGCTGGTTTAAATGCTTCTGCCATATCGTTACACGCGTAATGAGCCATAAAACTTGATGAGTAATCTTTCTTAGAAGTTACTGTAAAACTTTCTCCATTACTAGACGAAACTTTTACTGAGAATTCCCAATTAGCAGTCCCTGGTGTTGAACTTGCACTTACTTCATTTAAATGTCCATTTAATGTGATTTTTGCATCTTTTGAATAAAGTCCTGCCATTTTTAATTCTTCAATTAAAGCATTTTCTACATACTGTTCAAATGATTCACCATTTGGTGTTTTAATTGGATCACTTAATCTACACATTATCGAGCTTTCTGAAGTAGTTGCTGTAAAATTATTTACATTTAATTTTGTATCATATTTTTTTAGTTGTGAAACATTTTCAGAAGATGCTCCGTATGTTGCTACTTTAACTCCACAACCAGTAAATCCTATACTTAATACAGCTACCGCTACTAAACTTAATCCTGTTTTTTTCATTTTTTCTCCTAAATATTTTGTTTTAAAAATGGTAAATTTAAGAAAGATAAAATTACTATTAATTAAAACGATGACTAGTATACATTTTATATAGAAGATAGTAATTATGTTTTATTTACTTTCATTGATATATTTAAAATGTTACTGAAAAATTTTATCAAAAACTTGTCACAGTTTGTGTCACAAAAATAATAAATTTTAAAATTTATTTTGATGTTGTTATCAGTTTAAAGAGGGTGATTATTTAAAGGTTGTATTTATTAAGAAGCGGTAGCATCATTTTATAGATACTACTTTTGAATGTTAATAACCCTTTTTAGTATCTACAAAATCTGGAAAAATTCCTTTATCGTAGTAGTTGTAGATATTCTGTGAAGCTATCTTTGAAGCACTTTTCATATTTGTAGGTGCTGAGATATGGGGTAGTATTGTGATGTTTTCATTATTCCATAAAGGACTGTTTTTATCAAGAGGTTCTTTTTCAAAGACATCTAAAACAGCATGAGAGAGTTCAGATTTTTCTAGTTTTTCAAGTAAGTAGTCATAGTCGATAATAGCTCCTCGTGCAAAATTAATAATAGAACTGTTTGGCTGTAACAAATCTAGCTTTTTTTTGTCTATCAAGTTTTTTGTTTGATTTGTAAGTGGTAATAAACACACCACAATATCTGCATTTTTAAGTACCTTGTGTAATCCTTCATCTCCATGATATGTTTTGACTCCATGTATCTCTTTTTTACTTCGTGACCATCCTGATACAGAAAAACCATTTTCTTTGAGTTTATCTACACTTGCAATGCCGAGTTTTCCTAAACCTAAAACTAAAACATTTTTTTCTTCTGGTAGAAGCTCTATGTGTTGTTTCCATATTTTTTGATTTTGTTGTTTTTTATAAAGGGGCATATTTTTGTGTAGATATAAAGTCCATGCCAAAACAGAATCCGCCATAGTTTGAGATAAAACAGGATCAGTCATACGAGCTATTTGAAAAGTTGCATGAGGAATATCCAAAAGAAGCTTCTCTACACCAGCCCAAAGGCTTTGAACCCATTTGAGCTTTGTCATCTGAGATATTTCAGATGGCTTAGGGTTTGCTACTATTGCAGTATCTGCATTTTGTATTTGACTTTGAGATAAATCTTTAAATAACACTATCTCATATTCTTTCATCGATTCTTGTAAATACTTTAGCCATAAAAGTGTGGATTCTTCATCACAATTACTAACAAATGGAATTATCTTTTTCATTTTACCTCTTTTATTGAGAAATTATAGCTTTTTTAAAATTCAATTTTTTTTAATATTTCTCTGCTATGTTTTGGTAGACATTTGTCTTGTCATTATATAGTTTACTAATTCTATTTTATCTTTTTTAACTATATTTTTACTTTCTACAACAAAAGAGTTTTGCTCAAAAAATGGTTTTGCAGTAATACTTACTTCTGCAAAAATTTTATCTAGTTTTTTTTCTTTTGCTATTTCAATAATTTTAGACATCATTAGATTTCCAATACCTTGTCTTTGATAATCATAATGTACATAAAAACAATCAATATGACCATCATTTTCAAATTCAAAAAAACCTATAATTTTATTATTGTTTTTAACAATATATGGTTTTGTTTTTTCAAATCTATTTTTCCATTTTTTGTAATCAATCTTTGTTGGTGCCCAACTTTCAATTTGCTCTTTAGTATAATCTTTTCTATTTACTTTGTGAATGGTATTGGTAAATAATTGTGCTAATTCTTCTACATATTGACTTTTGTATTTTTCAATCTTCATTTATAAATCCAATTTATATGTCTAACGTTTGAGTTGAGAAATAAATTAGCCGCAGGGTAATTTATTTCTCTCCAATGCTTTGTTATCCTATTCCTTTAATTTGTTTGTGAATTTGACCTATAATTGAAAAATGAACATCTATATCACAAGTCTTGATATTGTCAGGTAATAATTGTCCACTAAGTACTAAAGGAATATCTAAACTCAAACATTCATTTTCTTTTGGTATGATATTTATCAATTCTTGACCATCAACAAATTCTTTATAAAACCATTCTTCTAAATTTATAGATTCATTAGCTAATCGTTCATATTCATCAAAATTATTTGCTATTTGTGTTAATTCAGCCCATGCAGTAGATAAAGAATATAT
>JBATTX010000168.1:0-1943 GCA_049670825.1 Arcobacteraceae bacterium
CAACGGAAGTTGTCGTTTCATCAAAAAATTTTTCTATATGGTTTGCTTGTGAATATTTATCATAAATAAAAAAACCTATACATAAAATAATGACTAAAACTAAAACAATAATTGTATCTTCAAAAAAACTTTTAGTTTTGCCTTGCATATTCTATCCTTTAATTTGAAAGTTCTTTAAATTCTAATTTTGCTTCTTCTAAAAGCTTTTGAGCTATTTCTAACTCTTGCATCCCTTTTTTATAGACCTCTACACTATTACTAAGTGTAATTTCTGGATCAATTAACTTCTCTAAAAGTTGCTGTGCTTCAACAATTTTTTTCTCAAATGTATTTTCTTCAGTTTCGTTACTCATAAGTTCCCTCTAACATTTTTATTATTTTATCTTCGTATTTATCTACTTCAACTAAAAAAGCATCATGCCCATATGTACTTTTTATCATATCATAAGTACATAGATGACCATTACCTACTTCATTCATTATTGTATATATCTCTTCCATCTCTTCAGGAAAAAATAAACAATCCCCTTCAAATGAAATAAGATGTAATTTTGCTTGTATTTTTTTTATTGCATCATCCATCTTATCACTACCACGTGCTGCATTAAAAATATTTAATGTTTTTACAATATACAGATAACTCAAAGGATCAAAATTGTGTGGAAAACTATAACAGTTGTATTCCAAATATCTTTCAACTTCAAACTTACCAAACAACTCATATAAACCATCTTGAGATACGTAGTTACGACCAAACTTGCTATTCATACTATCTTTAGAAAGATAAGAAATATGTCCAGCGATTCTTCCCATCGCTAAACCTTTTAGTCCGTTTTCTTTAATATCTTTTGGGTCATAGTTTCCATCTTTAAAATCAGGATCATTTCGTATAGCGTCAATTGAAACTTTATTAAAAGCAATTGCCCAAGGTCTTGTATATGCCGTAGTTGCTATTGGAATAACCATATCAGCAAACTCGGGATACTCTATAGCATAACACAAAGCTTGCATTCCACCCATGGAACCACCAATAATAGCTTTTACGTGTGTTATACCCAAAGAATCCATTAAACTTTTTTGAGCTTTTACTATATCACTAATTGTAATTACAGGAAATTTTAATCGATATAAATCTCCTTTTGCATTCATAGGACTCATAGGTCCCGTTGAACCAAAACACGACCCAATGTTATTCGTAGCAATTACAAAATATTTTTCTGTATCAATTGCTTTTCCATCACCTATTAAAGTATTCCAATAGCCTGGTTTTCTATCACCCTCATAATATCCTGCCGCATGATGAGAACCACTTAAGGCATGAGTGATAATAATAATATTTGATTTATCTTCATTCATTTCACCATAAGTTTCATAGATTATTTCATATTTCTCTAGAAGTCGTCCACTTTCTAAATATAATGGCTTGTCAAATTTGGCTATTTTCGTTGTAATATTCAATTAGTTCTCTCTTTGATTCATTATATATAGATTTTATCTAAATAATAATTTATCTCGAATTAAAATATAAATTTTAAATTTATATTATATAAACACTCCCTAGTTCTTGTATGAGTGCTTCTACATTATTATTCACATAGTAGCCACTATCTAACTCAACATCACCAAGTTTTGATTTAATAGTAAGAGTGAGTTCTCTTTTCCCTTGATTACGTGAAATAATTTCAAAAAGTTCATAAATAATTTTATCATCATTTGAAAACTCTATTGCTATATTCAATGGAGGTTGAACTTGTTCTACTTTTTTTCCTTTTTTGAGTTTTTCAGATTTCGCTTCTTTGAGAGATTCTATTTTTAATAGATTAAATTTTACCCCAAAATCATCAATTTTAGCTCGTACTTTAAAAGCAATTGGTTTTGTTAAATCAAAGTCTTGATTAAGTTCTTTAATTCTATCTTCAAATAGCATTAGCTCAATATTTCCA
>JBATTX010000169.1:0-7232 GCA_049670825.1 Arcobacteraceae bacterium
AGTGTGAATTTTGGAAGAATTATTTTTCAAATTGTATACCACTTTCAAAGTTACTTAGAGCTATTAAGACAAGATGAAATTACACTTGGAGATAAAATTTATATCAATGTTCCAAGTGGAAACTTTGGAAATGTATTAGGTGCTTATTATGCTCAAAAAATGGGTTTACCAGTTGAAAAACTTTTAGTATCTTCAAATGAAAACAATATATTAACTCAATGGTTAACTCTTGGTGTTTATGATATTAGAGGAAAAGATTTAAAACTAACAAAATCACCTGCAATGGATATCTTAAAATCATCAAATATAGAGAGAGTTATCTATGATATTTGTGGTGCAGTAAGAACAAAAGAGCTTATGGATTCTTTGAATGAAAAAGGTTATTTTGAACATACACAAGCTGAGTTAGAAGTGTTACAACAACATTTTAGTGCAACATATAGTGATGATGCTTATGGTTTACAAACAATTAAAAAGTTTGTTGATGAGGGCTATTTAATGGATCCGCATACTGCTACATGTATTAAAGGATATGAGCAGTTACGAACAAAAGATTTAAAAACTGTTATCTATTCTACTGCTGAGTGGACAAAGTTCTCACCTACAGTATTGAATGCTTTAAATGAAGATGATAAATCATATCCAGATGAAGTAGCTTTAAAAGAGATATCTGCTAAATTAAATTTAGAGATTCCAGCCTCAATTAATGCACTATTTACAAGTGAGATACTTCATGATACAATTATTGATATTGAAGATTTAGAAAAAGAGATTATCTCTTTTTTATAAAAATATGTTGAAAGGGGATACTCCTCTTTCAACACCAATTCTTAATTCCAATTCGCTAAAATAATTCCAAAACTAATTCTATTTATTTTTACATCATAATCAATCAAACTTTCCCCATATCCATGAAAATATCGAATAAAAAAATCAAAATGAGAGTTCATAGATGGGAACACAAAATCGAGTTTTGTATTTCCTCTTGAAGTGCTATAGTTAAATAGATCATTTTGATGAGCAAGGGTAATTTTGTATTGATCTGCTTCATATTTAATGAAATATTTTTGTTTTCCAATGTAATGTTCTAAATTAGGATTATCATCCCCTCTAGCTTCGCTAGGAGAGCTTTTTTGGTTTTCTTTGAACCTTTCCCATAACTCAACTCCATAAAAGAGATTTTGCCGTTGTAGGAGCATATTTACTTGTGCTCTATTCCAACTTCTAGACGCTCCTATACTTTGTCCATTTGACTGATGGATAAGTGATAGTTGAATCTCTTTGAGTATTGAAGTGCTGATTTTCATATCTGGCTGCCATTGTAGAAAAATCTCTGGCATATAGTTTGTTTCTCTAAAAGGTGATGAGTGTTCATCATCATACACTTGCCAAAAGGAATTTTGAGTATAAGCAACAAAAAGATCAGTTTGGTCATTAAAAATATTTTCAACTAAAGGTATTTTGAAACTGATTTGAAATTGTGCCTCATTTGTATCTCTTGTGTATTCATTGTTATAATCTCTATTACCATTTGCATCCCAATGTTTTTGTGTTAAATTACTTGAACTATGTCCACCGAAGAGTAAAAAATTTTCATGATGGGTCATAAGATTAAAATGATATTTAGAGTTTTGATCATTTTGAGTTTGTTGTTTGTTTAAAAGTTGCTGTTTTATATTTTCTAGTTTTTCTGAGTCGCTTGCACTTGAATTAAGTGTTGTTGATATATCTGAGATAAGTTGATTCTCATGGGTTAGTTTGCTTTGATTCTCTTGCGAATTTGCACTAATGACAAATACACAAAAGATAAGCGCTTTAAATAAAAAGCTCATTACATGATTTTATTAAATAAATTTTGTACAAAAATTTCTAAAAACTGAATTGCAAATATTAAAATTAATGGTGCCATATCCATTCCACCAAAAACTGTAGGAATAAATCTTCTTACCATTGCATATGCAGGTTGGGTTAATCTATTTAACATCTGCACAATTGGATTATAAGGATCTGGTTGTACCCATGAAAGTAGGGCTGATATAATTATAACCCATTTGTATAACGAAATAATGGTAACAAATAATGTTACAAAAGCTACTAATAATGAATCTATCATCTTATAATTTCTCCTAAATAGTTTTTAATCAGTGGATATATAGTACTAATATCTGGACTGTTTTTAGAACCTGTTAATGCAAATTGCAGAGTTGCGTTCAGTGTATCTCCGCTAAGTTGTGTTTTTTTTGTAATGTATTTTTCCAAGTCATTAAAGTCATCAATAAATGGAGCATTTTGTAAACACTCTTTTAAAGCTTTTAATTCATTTTCAAATCCGTCTAGTGTGATTTTTTGATTAAAAATCAGATTTAGTTTTTCTTTAATCTCTTTTGTTGTATTACACTCTTGGATATAGATTTTTCCAAGTGTTCCGATATCTTTATCTGCAAAACCTAATATTTTTGAGAGTCTCATCTCATCCATTGTTTTAAGATATTCTTTATTGATATGATTTAATCTTTCAATATCAAATAGTAAAGATTCTTGTGAAATTTTTGTTATATCAAACCATTCAATTGCTTCTTCAATTGTAAATATCTCTTTTGGTGTTTCATATCCAAGTGAAATAAGATAGTTTGCAATTGCTACAGGAAGATATCCTTGTTCAATAAGAGAATCAACAGACAAAATATCATCTGCATATTTTATCTGAGGAAGATGAATATGTTGAATCTCTTTTTCATACCCAAGTGAAGCTCGTATATGAATCTGTTTTGCACTCTCTCTTAATTGATTTTCGCCTTTGATAATCATTGATGTATCATATAACATATCATCAACAGCAGAAGCATAATTTGAATTTGGTGATTTATCATGTTTTAAAATAGTAAAACTTCCTATATCGAATGGTTCATAAGAGTATTCACCTTTTAATTTATCTATAAATGTGATATTAGATTCAGGTTTTTTCAGTCTTACAACAAATGGTGCATTACAATTAAATTTTGCTTCATCACTAATAGTTTCACAAAATCCACTATATCTATAAGGTTTGTTTTCTTGTTCTGCTTTTTCTTTATCAAGTGCTAGTGCATCTTCACTACAAAAACAATTAAATGCTTTTTTATCAAGTAAAAGTTTCATTGCCATTTGTGTATGATATTTTATATTCTCACTTTGGTATACTACTTTAGAATAATCGATACTAAAAAGATTTAGAAGTTCAAGCGTTTTTTTGTCTTGACCTTCTATATGATTTTTTTTATCTGTGTCATCTATTCTGATTAGAAGTTCTTCATTGAGTTGTTTGGATAAAATATGATTAAATAATGCAACTTGTAAGTTCCCTATATTCATATCTTTTTTTGTACTTTGGGCAAATCTTAACAATTAAAATCCTTATGTATATTTTGCTAATTGTATCGAATTTGTATTTAAAAATGAGTAAACGCCATTCTAAGAGAATATCTTCGAATGGTGCTTGTATTTTGAATTATTATTCTTGTATTATTGAAGGGGTAACTTCCGTTTTTTGAATAGTTTTTTCATCTTTTATTGATTCCTTCTTTTCAGGAGAAGCAACCTCTTTTTTGATTTCTAGGTTCTCTTCATCATTTGTAGAATACTTCATATAGTTTTCAAATAGTATTTTTTCTAAACTGCTGTAAAAACCTTGATACCACAATGAATCATCAATATTACCATTACTTACAAGAGTATATTTACCTGTAAAAGGAACAGGAATAGGTAAGGAGATCCCTCCACCACCAAGTTGCCCTGTATTGTTCTTTTTCTCTTGAGTTTCATAATATGCATGAACTTTTACTGAGGTAATACCTTCTTCTCTCTCTTTGAAGTCAATAGTCATTGTTATTGATGTAATCGTATCTTCATCTTTATTGACATTTGAACCTTTTGCCGTGAGAATTCCATCCTCTTTTGTAACAGTTACAATATTTAAATTTGATTGCATAAGAGTTTGTTTTAATGCATCGAAAACTTCTTGTAATGGATAGAGTACTTCTCTGTTTTTATAACAAGAATTCGAAGTCGTATTGTAAACAGGAGATCCAAATAAAGTTTGAGTCAATAAAAATAAAAATATTACAGATGTAATTTTTTTCATATTTTAATCCTCTTGTACTTTTGGAAGATTACATGAAAATGTACCGCTATGTGTTACTATCCCTTTATTGAATTTTACAATAATATTATTGTATGTGATTTTAAGATTTTCTCCATCACCTTTCTTTATATTACCTTCATATTTCCAAATAACTCTATCACCAATTTTTTCTTGACCTGTAGGTTCAATTTTCATTAGTTTTTCAACTTGAGCCATGCTCATTCCATTGGTTATTTTGTAACTACCTTTTAACGCCTCTGAAAGTCCAGGTTTAACTTCACCACAACCAACTAATAAAATTGCTGCTAATAAAGTACTACTTATTAATTTTTTTGTTAACATAAAAATCCTTTTAATTTTTTTTACACACTAAAAGTGGTAAAATAATCCTGCGTATGCACCTTTAATTGTTATATCCCCATATGTATCATCTATGTCATCTAAAGTAATATTCTCATGTCTATATCCAATAGTAGCACCAAGTCCATATGATGTTTCATATACTATTCCAGCTTTGATATCTGAAAATTTATTTACAGCATATCCAATATAACTTGCATCTGCCTCAACACTTAATCCTGTAAGTGGTAAATCAAATCTAGCTTTTGTATATAGCATTGGAAGAATGATACTAAAATCTTCATTTGCATGTTGTGTAGAAGAATCAACTTGAACATTTCCATCGATAGCTTTAATATTTAAACCAATATCAAAATTTACCCAGTTATCTAATATTCTCCAATATGGGATAACATCAATTTGGTCAAGTGTTACAGAGCTTGTAACTGCATCTGACAAGTTAAACGTTTTGCCACTAAATGTAACATTTGAACTGATTCTACCTGTTGCACTGTCTGAAAAATTTGTTTTTTGGATTTTTAAGTTTGGTAAAAAAGGAAGAGGGTGATCTATATATGCCCACATAAAACCATTAGTTTTATTACTACCATAGCCTAAATCTTTTTCAAAATCTAATGTACCAGATCCTTTTTGAACAGTACCTGTTAGGTTCGATGACCATGCTGCATAACCAATTTCTGCACCTAGTGTATCTGCATTTATAGTTGTTGCTAAAGCAACTGCTAGAGTTGCTGAGAGGAATATCTTTTTCATTTTTAATACCTTAAATTAATATATTTATTTAAGATATTAGCAAATAACTACTTAGTAACTATTGAAAAAGATAGTTGCATAATCTCTTTATGTTTTTGTATAAAACTATTTAGTTCTTTTACTGAAAGATTATTAATTTTATCTAACTCTTGTTGTGGATAATCAAAAGGAAGATTTTTGTAGTAAAGATGAAATGCTCTGTTTAATCTTTGTGAAAAAGTTTCAGTTCGAAGAGGCTCGCTTCCAGTTAAAAAGTTTTTCGCTGCTTGCAACTCCTCTTTTGTTACACCATTTTTTACAAATTCATCTACAATTTTACTTACCATTTTCTTAGCTTTTGTAGTATTATCAAGCTTTGTTTGAAGATACCCAGTAAAATGTGAGTGAGATTTGTTGTTGACAATATTTCCATAAGCACTATAAGCAAGACCATTTTTTACACGAATCTCTTCCATTAAACGACTTCCAAAACCACTTCCACCAAGTATAAAAGAGGCAACTTTTGCTTTATAACTATCTTCTGAATCAAAATTTATATCAAAAGGACTAGAAAAATATATATAAGATTGTTCAGTCTCTTTGAGTATAGTTTCCTCTTTTACTTTAGTAGAGATTTTTATTTTATTTAAGTTAGTTTTTCCTTGAGGTTTGAATATTTCAAGAGTCTCTTTGATATCATTTTTTAATTCATCAAATGTTAAATCACCACCAGCAACAATTATGAGATTATCTAAATTTAATATTTCTTTTAAATTGTTTTTGATATCTTTTAATTTGATTTTTTCTATATTTGAAATTTCACCACTACTTGTATACTCTAAGGCTGTATTTTTATATTGGATCTTTTTTAAATTTTTTGAAGCAATATAATCAAAATCATTCTCTTTTTGTTGTAATTTACTTACCTGTAAAAGTTTAATTTTATTAAGTGTATCTTTTGTAACATTTGGATCTTTTAGTAATTGATTTAAATAGTTAATTGCTAGTTTATATTCACTTTTTAAACAACTAATTTCTATTACAAATGTTTCAAATCCAGTTGAAGTATGTATAGAGATTGCATTATTTTCTAAGTTTCTCGCATATGAAATAGCACCATCTTTTTTCGTACCTTCGTTTAATATTTTAGCGGTTAGATTTGTAATACCAATATTCATTTTGTCATTGATATACCCGCTATTTTGAAAAACTAATTGTAAATTAAAGATTGGAAGGGTATCGTTTTTTTCAAATATTACTGGAATATTTGTGTTGTTTTTATTGATCTCTTTGAGTGTTGCTGACATTATTATCCCTTGAGTTATTAAAAATATAAAAATAAATATTTTATAAAATTGTGACATATTAGAATCTTTCTAATATGTCATATGCTGTATTTCTTTTAGCAGGATTTTCACCTACATCTCGAATAAGATCTATCATCTCGTTTTGATTCATTGTATTAGTTGCCCCTGCAGCACTTACAACATTTTCTTCCATCATTGTACTTCCTAAGTCATTTGCACCAAATTGTAAGGCCATTTGACCTATATAACTTCCTTGAGTTACCCATGAACTTTGGATATTTTTGAAGTTATCTAAATAGAGCCTAGCAACTGCTAAAAGTCTTAGATATCTATTTGAACTCTGTGGTGGAATGTTTGGTAACTCTTTTGCAAGTTTTGTGTGAGCAGATTGAAAACTCCACATAATATATGCTCTAAATCCACCTGTTTCATCTTGAAGTTGTCTAATTCTGTCCCAATGACCAATAATTTGTTCATCAGTTTCCACTGTACCAAACATCATAGTTGCAGTTGATTTTATATCTAATAAATGCGCTTGTCTATGTACTTCTAACCACTCTTCAACATCGAGTTTTTTAGGGGCTATAATATCTCTTACATCATCATTTAATATTTCTGCACCAGCTCCAGGAATAGATGCTAAACCTTTTGCTTTTAATCTTTTTAATACTTCATGATAACTGATTTTTGAGATACGAGAGATATAATCAATC
>JBATTX010000170.1:0-4627 GCA_049670825.1 Arcobacteraceae bacterium
GTATAAGAATATATCTTCCTATAATTGCTAGGTTTGATGGAGCATCTTTTGGATCTGGTTTTTCAACCATATCATCTATTTGAAAAAGATTTTTTTCTATTTCAACCCCTGAGATCACACCATATTTTGAAGTTTCCTCTTTTGGTACCTCTTCAATTGCAACTATACAACACTCAGGATGCTTCGCATATACTTCTGTCATTTGTGTTAATACAGATTTTGTTTCATTGTCACATAAATCATCTGCAAGAATTACGGCAAAGGGTTCGTTTCCAATAAGTGTTTGACCAGTTAAAATTGCGTGACCCAACCCTTTCATCTCCACTTGTCTTGTATAAGAAAAAGTATAATCATTAACAATGTCACGAATCTCTTTCATCAGTTTTGCTTTGGAAGTACCATCTATTTGGTGTTCTAACTCATACGATCTATCAAAATGATCTTCAATTGCTCTTTTCCCTCGACCAGTTACAATTGCCATTGTGTCACATCCTGCACTTATTGCTTCTTCTACTCCATATTGAAGTAAAGGTTTTGTAAGAACCGGTAACATCTCTTTTGGAATTGCTTTTGTTGCTGGTAGAAACCTAGTACCATAACCGGCTGCGGGAAATAAACATTTTTTTATCATTGAATCTTCTTTTAAATTTAGTATTTAATTATTATATAAAAATTAGCTTTAAACTCTGTTTCATCACTAAATAAATAGATATTGGGTATAATAAGTAATATATAAATATCAAGGTTAATAATGACAAATTATGATGTAATAGTTGTAGGTGGTGGACACTCAGGAATTGAGGCTAGTTTAGTATCTGCACGAATGGGTAAAAAAACTTTACTTATAACTATGCTAGTAGAACAAATAGGAGCTGCAAGTTGTAATCCAGCTATAGGTGGTCTTGCAAAAGGTCACCTAGTACGAGAGATTGATGCACTTGGTGGAGAGATGGGTCTTTGTACTGATGCCACAGGTATACAATTTAGAATTTTAAATGCGAGTAAAGGTGCAGCTGTTCAAGGTAGCCGTGCACAAATTGATATGGATGCTTATAGAGAATATATGAGAAATGTCACTTTAAATACTGCAAATTTAGATGTATATCAAGATGAAGTAGCTTCATTAATTGTTACAGATAATGTAGTTTCAGGAGTAAATACAAAGCTTGGTGAAGTATTCGAAGCAAAAAAAGTTATCCTTACAACTGGAACTTTTATGAAAGGTTTGATCCATATTGGAGAAAACCAATATCCTGCTGGACGTGCTTGGGAAGCACCAGCTACTACAATTTCTGAACAACTAAGAGAATTAAATCTAAATGTAGGAAGACTTAAAACTGGAACACCAGCTAGAATAAATGTTAACTCGATTGACTTCTCAGTGATGGAAGAACATGGAGGAGATGAAATACCTCATCCATTTAGTTTTAGAACAAATAAAGAAACATTTAATCCAACACAACTTCCTTGTTATATAACATACACAAATGTTGATACACATGATATTATTCGAACAAACTTTGATAGAGCACCACTATTTACTGGTCAAATAGAAGGAACAGGACCAAGATATTGTCCTAGTATTGAAGATAAAGTAAATAGATTTTCTGAGAGAGAAAGACATCAACTTTTCCTAGAACCTCAAACAGCACGTGCTGAAGAGTACTACATAAATGGACTAAGTTCAAGTTTACCAATCGATGTACAAAAAGAAAAGATTCACTCAATTGTAGGATTAGAAAATGCAAAAGTTGTACGATATGCGTATGCTATTGAATATGACTATGTGGACCCTACAGAACTTTTACATACTTTAGAGACTAAAAAAGTAAAAAACCTTTATCTTGCAGGTCAAATAAATGCAACTACTGGTTATGAAGAAGCAGCTGCGCAAGGTTTAATGGCAGGAATCAATGCTTGTTTAGCAATTGATGAAAAAGAACCATTTATCCTAAGACGAGATGAAAGTTATATTGGTGTTTTAATTGATGATTTAGTTACAAAAGGAACAACTGAACCATATAGAATGTTCACAAGTCGAGCTGAATACAGACTTCTTTTAAGAGAAGAGAGTGCAGATTTACGACTTATGGGTTACGGACATAAATTTGGATTGATTGATGATGAAACACTCGCCAAAATGAACCATAAACAAAAAGTGATTGATGACGCTATTAAACTTATGGAAGATATTTGGTTTACTTCAAAAAAAGAGAATCTTGCCCTTTTAGAAGAGCTAGGGGAAGATAAAATATCTGATCGTATTTTACTGGTTGACCTAGTAGGAAGAAACACTATTACAAAAGAAAAGTTTGATAGACTAGTACCTAGTTTAAAAGAGCTTGATGATTATTTAAAAGAGCAAGTGATTATTGAAGCTAAATACTACCGTTATGTAGATAAACAAAAAAAACAAATTGATAAGATGAAAAAGATGCTTACACTTAAAATTCCAGAAAATTTTGTATATGACAAACTGCCAGGACTTTCAACAGAAGTGATAGAAAAGCTTAAAAAGTTTAATCCACCAACACTTTATAATGCTTCACAAATTTCTGGAATCACCCCAAGTGCTGTTGATATTATCCACTTACATATAGATTTGAAAAGTAAAAAAAAATAAACTATTACAATGATATAGGAGAAAAAAATGACTAGATTACTAAAATTAATTTGTGTATTATTTTTGAGTACAACAATTGCAGTAAATGCAAAATCTTTGAGAATTGAACCAGAGCAATTAGTATCTAATCTTGAAAATTTTAAGATTCTTGACACTAGAGAAAGTGCACTTTATAAAGAGGGACATATCAAAGGTGCATTGAATTTTCCTATTTCATTAACGTATGAACATATCAAAAGTAATGGTAAATTAACAAATCCTATTAAAATGCAGGAGAAAATAAGAGAGCTTGGTCTTGATATTGATTCAAATGTTGTAATCTATGATGATGGCAACTTCTTTGATGCTTCAAGATTATTTTGGACACTGGAGGTATATGGATTTACTAATGTAAAACTTCTTAATACTGGTTATGATAACTGGGAGTTTTCAAATTATGCAATTAGCACAACAGCACCAATAATAATGCCTAGTCAATATATCTCTCAAATAAATAGTAAAAGACTCGCAACAAAATTTACTACCCAAATTGCTACAAAAAATCCAAATCAAATTATTATAGATGCACGAGATCAACAAGATTATATTGGCAAAAAATCATCTGCAAAACGATTTGGTCATATTCCAAAAGCTTTAAATGTTCCAGGTTCACACAATCTTGATAAAACTAATACCGTATCAAAACTTAAAAGCGTAGATAAATTAAAAGAGTTATATAAAGATATTGATAAGAGTAAAAAAGTAGTATTGTATTGTGCAATTGGAAGAGTTGCCGCATCAAACTATTTTGCACTACGTGAATTAGATTATGATGTATCAAACTATGATGCTTCGTGGAAAGAATGGGGAAATGATCTTGCCTTACCTATTGTTAATCCATCAAAAGAATAGATAATGTGGAATCGTTTTAGCATAAAAATACAACTTATCATTTTTATGACACTTGTTGTCTCTATTGTTGAGTTAAGTACTTTATTTGTTGTGCTTAATATACAAAAAAAAGATAGTCAAAACAATTCAGTTTTGGATGCAGATACGATTACAAAATCATTAAATAATGACCTATTAAAAGTAATTTTAAATCCAAATGCAGATATGTTTTCAGATATCACATATAGACTATCTGCATTTAAAAAAATTGATGGATTAATCCTTTTAGATACACAAAACAATCCTATTTATAAATATGGAGATACAAAACAAATAGAGAAAGCTAAAAAAACAATTCTTGAAAAAAAGACTGTATTTACAGAAGATAATTTACTTATAAAAGAGAGTTTGGAAGCTGAAAACTATACCTTTGGATCGACTCTTGTAAACATAAATCTTAGTTCATATAAACAAAAACACCAAGAGATCACATCTACAATTTTAATGATTTTTCCGTTTACCCTATTTCTAGGAATACTAATCAGTATATTTTTAAGTAAAAACTATACAGATCCATTTTCACGACTTCTTAATGCGATGAAAAAAAGTGACCCAACTAAAAATAAAATTACAATAGTACAAACCTCTGCCAAAAATGAGATACGTGAACTTTTTGATGAATTCAATATGCAAATGGAGCAAATAAGTAAATCATCAAAAGAGATAAAACTTCTTAATGAAGAGATTGAAGATACGCAAAAAGAGGTTGTTTTTACTATGGGGGCAATAGGAGAGAGTAGAAGTAAAGAAACTGGTAACCATGTAAAAAGAGTTGCTCAGTACTCTAAACTACTTGCTTTATTTTATGGTTTAGATGAAGAACAAGCTGAACTTTTAAAACAAGCAAGTCCTATGCACGATATAGGAAAAGTTGCCATTCCTGATTCAATTTTAAATAAGCCAGGACGCTTTACTACTGAAGAGAGAGTTGTTATGGATACACATGCAAAACTTGGCTATGATATGCTTAAAAATTCAAAAAGAGAACTCTTACAATTAGCTGCAACTGTAGCATATGAACATCACGAGAAATGGGATGGAAGTGGTTATCCAAGAGGTTTAAAAGAGGAAGAG
>JBATTX010000171.1:0-12374 GCA_049670825.1 Arcobacteraceae bacterium
AAAGAAGTTAAAGCAGATGAGATTGATTTACACGTACGTGCTTTATCTATGCAAAAATTACACCATGCTATGATGGGAACAGCTTCTGTTGCGATTGGAGTTGCTGCTTGTATTGAAGGAACTTTAGTAAATATTGCTGCTGGTGGTGGGCAAAAAACTGCAGTTGAGTTTGGTCATCCATCAGGTACACTTAAAGTTGGTGCCGTTATTCAAAATAATGATGGTAAATTTATAGTTGATAAAGCAACTATGAGTAGAAGTGCTAGAATTATTATGGAAGGTTATGTTTATGTTCCTGCAGGAACTATGGACTAACATTCAAAACAATTGAAGACTATGATTAAAAAGGCTCTTGAATAACTCAAGAGCCTTTTTTCATAATGAAAGTTAAATTTTAATTGAAAAAATTGCACCTGATTCTGAATTTTTTACTTTGATCTCACCACCCATTTTATCTTCTATGATAAGTTTTGTCATGTACAACCCTATTCCAGTACCATAATCATATTTTGTTGTAAAATAAGGATCAAATATTTTATCGATAATTTTTTTATCTATTCCCCCTGCATTATCTTCTATGCATAAAAGTGATTTTTGATTGTATTCTAAATAGATTTTTATTTTTGGATTTTGGATTTTTCTATCGATTAATATATCTTTTGCATTTGAGATAATATTTACAATAGCCTGGGCATATTCATTTTTAAATCCATTGATTTTATAATCTATATCAATATAATTTTCAATCTCAATTTGATGAAAAGTTAAAGTTGGTTTGACAATATTAATAGCACTATTAACAGCATCTAAAACTACAAAATCCTCTTTTTTTGAATTTGGACTAAAAAAGTTTCTAAAATCATCAATTGTGCCAGACATATAAGTGAGTAACTCATTTGCTTCCTTGACTCTTTTTTCAAGATATTTTTTATCCAACTCATTAAACTCATACGCAGATTCAATGTCAAAAAATAATCCAGATACTTGAGAAAGTGGTTGTCTCCATTGGTGTGCAATATTTCCTATCATCTCACCCATTGCTGCCATTTTTGATTTTTGTATTAATATATTTTCTTGTTTAAGCTTTTCCTCTTTTAAAAGTGTTCTCTCTGTAATATCTCGTAAAGATGCAAAAAGGAGATCTTGATTTTCGTATGAATAAATAATTGCATTTAATTCAATCGTACGAGTTTCATTCATTTTTGTATAGAGTTTTACTGTTTTAAAAAGTGATTTCGATTCAATTATATCAGCTAAAGATATTGAATCAAAGAGATCAAAAAAATCTTCATAAAGTATCTCATGTGATTCATACCCAACTGTAGCTAATGCTGTACTATTAAGATTTACTATCCTTGTATTTTGATTTTCTATCTCTGAAATAATAAAACCATCATTACTGTAATTAAAAAGAAGTGCATATTTTTCTTCATTTTCTTTCACTGTTTTTCTATATTGATTAAATAATTCCTCTATTTTTTTTGTAAATTTCAATGAAAAAACAAAACAAATAATTGTTATAATGGTAATAATAATAAAAAGATTTATAATTGTTCTATAAAGATTATTTAATGAGATTTCTCTTTCTTTTTCAATAATAGTATTGATATGTTTTAAGTTTACCCCTATTCCAACAAAGTAGCGTAAATTTGTAACAAACGTACCATAAAGCATTTTTGCACCATCTGAATAATAGATATAGTCTTTCCCTTTATAATTGCTATTTATCATCAACTTTTTTATTGCTTTAATATCATTACTATTCTGTTCTATGTGTTTTTGTATCAACAATTCGCTATTTGTTTCAATATTATTTAAACTATTAATTTGATAAATTAGCAAAAATTCCTCTTTATCGTAATGATTAGCAGAGATTTTTTGAAGCATTCTATGTTTTAATCTATTTTTTTTAACTTCTAAAAAACTTCCCGAACCAATAATTATCCCTAACTCTTTTAAATGTCTTGAATAGATAATTTTTTTAGCGGTAATATTACTTTGTGGTTTATACCAAAAATACTCTATAAAATTTTGTTTATCATTATTTACAGATACTATCTCATTGATAAATTTAAAGCCATTTATATCTTCAAAATCTAAAAAATTTTCCTCTTCATCTTTTGGATTTTCACTATTTAAAAGAAGTTTCCCTTTTGTATCTAAAATAAAATAATTGATATCATTTTGCGATTCAGATATTTTTCTAATAGCATTTTTTATAAAATCTATTTGAGCCTCTTTTGAAAGATTCGTTGTTTTTTCATAAAGTGAATGAGCAAGATTGTATGCGATGATTGATTGTGTTTGAATACGCTCTTTTTTATTGTTTAAGATAGCTTCTTGTTCAAAGCGTATATCATTTAACAAATTCTCTACAGCAGTTTTTATGCTAAATTCTTTACGCTCAATAACTGTTTTTTTAAAATTATTGATATGATCTTTAAAATTATCATATTCTGTTTTTATCATAATCACACCAATAATAGTAGCAACAGTTAAAATAATAATAGTAGAACTTAAAAGAGTTATTCTTTTAATTCCTTGCTCTACATTTCTATAGTATTTAGTTTTCAAGATTCAATTTATACCCTAGATTTGAAACATTTTTAATACAATTGAGGGGTATTTTTTTTCGTAAAAATCCAATTGTTGTTCGTAGTGAGTTTAAACTCATATATTCATCTTCCCAAACATATTGTTCAATCTCCTCATAAGTAACTACCCTAGTTCTATTTTCAACTAAAAGTTTCATAAAAAAAAGTTCTTTTTTATTTAATTCTAAAGGGATATTTTCAAAATAAAATAAAGAGTTAATATTATCAAAATAAAAATCATCATTTAAAATGATTTTACTTTGTTTTTCTTTCTCTAAATCTTTTACTGCTTTGGTTAATACAGGGAGTAAATTTGCACTAGTAAGTGGTTTAACAATATATTTTTCAAGTCGAAGTTCAATTGCATCAAGGAGATATTCTTTGTCACTAAAAGCGGTTGAGATAATAATTTTTGTAGTTTCGTCAGTTTCACGAATTTTTTTAGATAGAGTCATTCCATCCATATTTGGCATACGGATATCAGTGAGTATTATATCAGGGCGATATTTTTTATAAAATTTAAATCCCTCCAAACCATCTTTGGCTTCATAAACTTTATTGAACATTCGAGATAATGATCGCATATTTACATTTCTGACACCATCATCATCTTCTATATATAAAATAGTGTACTTTTTAAAAGTTTCCATCATTACCTCATTTGTACTAAAAAGGTTTTAATCCTTTTTAGCTTGTCTTCTTTTACCAATAAATTCGCTAATTAATGGCATAAATAACATAATAACTGTTATCACTAAGATACTTAAAGTTATTGGTCTTTCCCATAGAAATGAAAATGAACCATCACTAATTGTTAACGCACGTCTTAGATTATCTTCCATCATTCCACCAAGAATAAATCCTAAAATCATAGGAGCCATTGGAAAGTCAATAATTCGTAAAAATAATGCTACAACTGCAAACAATGTCATCATATAGATATCAAAGTTGTTAAATGTCACTAAATATACACCAATCAATGAAAAGAATATAATAAGTGGCAATAATAGTTGCTTTGGTATTGTTAATAATTTTGCGATATAAGGAATTAATGGTAAATTTAACACAAGTAATACCATATTACCAATATACATAGAGATAATTACTGACCAAAATAACGCTGGATTATCTACATACATTGTAGGTCCTGGTTGAATTCCATATGAAATCAGAGCACCTAAAATAATCGCTGTAGTTCCAGACCCTGGAATACCAAGTGTTAATAACGGAACAAATGAACCAGAACACGCTGCATTATTTGCACTCTCTGGAGCTGCAAGTCCTCTAATGCTACCTTTACCAAAGTTTAGTTTCTCTTTTGCAGTTGCTAAACTTCTTTCCATACCATATGCTAAAAACGATGCAATAGTTGCCCCTGCTCCAGGTAATACTCCAACAAAGAAACCTAAAACTGATGATCGTCCAACAGTTGGAGCCATCTCTTTTACTTCCTCTTTTGTAAGTTTTAAAGAACCAATATCTTTTTTAAGAGCTTCAACCTCTTCTGGTGTTTGTTTTTCATTTTCTAAGATATTCATCATCGCTTCAGATAAAGCAAATGCTGCCATAGCTAAAAGTAAAAATGAGATACCATCGATTAAATCCATTCTTCCAAAAGTAAATCGTGCAATTCCTGAATCAGCATCAGTACCAACAGTTGCTAACATTAGACCAAAAATTGTCATAATAGCAGCTTTTAAAAACTTTCCTTTTCCAGCAAATGCTGCAACTGCTGTAAGACCTAAAACCATTAAAGCAAAATAATCAGAAGATTGAAAACTCAAACTTACATTTGCTAATGCAGGTGCTGCAAACAATAAAAATACAGCTGCGATTGTACCACCACTAAATGATGAATACGCTGCAATTGCTAGAGCTTTTCCAGCTTGACCTTTTTTTGCTAATGGATACCCATCAAAAGAACTAGCAACTGTTCCCGCAACACCTGGAGCGTTAATTAAGATTGAGGAAGTAGATCCACCAAAAATCGCACCATAATAAACTCCCGCAATCAAAATCAATCCTGAAGATGGTTCCATACCATAAGTAATAGGAATCATCAATGCAATTGCAGAGATTGGTCCAAGTCCCGGAAGCATCCCTATAAATGTTCCAGCGAAACATCCAACAGCTACCATCAAAATATTATACATTGAAAACGCAGTTACTACGCCTGCTAATATACCATCCATCATTATTCTACTCCTACAAAATACTCATATAACATTCCTGGATCGATATACACACCCAAAACATTATTTAACAATAGATAAAAACCTATCGATACTCCACAAGAGATAAGTAAAATCATCTTGATATTTTTTTCTTTTAATAACAAAAATCCTATTACTAAAAAGATTATTGTAGCTAGTATAAATCCTAAAGTTCTAATTGTAAAACCATAAAATAACATTGCCGCTATAAAATAGATTGTTGTTTTAAAATCAAGCTTTTTTAAATATGATAATGTTAAACGCTCACCATCTTTATTTACTAAAGAAAATATCAATATCATTAAAGATACAACAACCCCTGCTATTCCAATATAAAATGGAAATGTAGATGCTGTCATAACCTCAAATTGGCTTCCTGGCAACTTTTTTATACTAAATACATTGAAAAAGTAAAAGCTAGAAAAAGCTAAAAAAAAGATTGCTCCTATACTATTTTTTGTCATATTATTATCCTTTAATAAGAAAAGCAATTACTTGCTTTTTCCTATAAAAATCCCATCTCTTTCATTAAAGATCCGATCACTTTTTCTTGATTTTCCAAAAATTCTTTAAACTCAGTAGTTGGTTTATACAAATTTGCCCAACCATTTCTTTTTCTTACTACTTCCCACTCAGGTGTATCGTACATTTTTCCAATCACATCAGCAAAAGCTTTTGTTTTCTCTTCTGATAAATTAGGTGCTGCAAAAAAACCTCTCCAGTTGGCAAAAAATGCATCTGCTCCCATACTTTTAAAACTAGGAATTCCTGAAATATTTTCATTTGATGTTACACCGATAATTTTCAATTCACCTTTGTTATGTTTTTCTAATACTTCACCTAATCCTGTAGAAAGAACATCAACTTCACCAGTTAATAATCCCGCTAACGCTTTTCCACCTGCATCATATGGTACATATCTTACACTTGTTGGGTTTCCACCAGCAGCTTTAAAAATTTGAGCAGCTACTAGATGATCCATAGAACCTCTAGAACTACCACCGGCAACTTTTACTTTTCTTGGATTTTTATCAAATGCAGCTTTTACATCAGCCCATGATTGATATTTCGAGTCCTTACTTACAACTAAAACACCATAATCAGCTACAACTGAAGATACTAAAGTTAAGTCTCTGAAAGATTGAGGAAATACCCCTTGAAGTGATCGAATTACGATTGGAGTTGAATTTACCATTAAAGTATGTTGTTGTTTTTGTGCAGTTTCAATGATATAAGCAATAGCTTTACCACCACCTCCACCAGACATATTTTCAAATGAAGTTTCTTGTACTAAGTTAGATTTTTTAAGTGCTTCACCAACACCTCTAGCAGTTCCATCCCAACCACCACCAGCACCACCTGGAATTAAAAAGTGTATTTTATCTACACTTGATGCTATTGAAGATGTTGCTAATCCTGCAACTAAACAACCTGCTAATGCAAGATTTTTAGTAATTTTTCCGATTGAAGTTTTCATAACGATCCTTTTTTTTAATATACAAGTAGTATAGAAAGAAAAAATGTAAGAAAAATCAAATAAATTATAAATTTTGCAATTTGTGTAAAAATTAAATGAAAGTATAAAAATAAAAAAAGGTTTAGACTTTCATCTAAACCTTTTTAGTAACGATAATATGTAAAAGTATATTTTATGCTTTTAATTCTGTTACAATTTTATATGTATCACTAGCGATTACATACTCTTCATTTGTTGGGATTACAAAGATTCTAGCAGCAGATGAATTTGTAGCAATTCCTCTTGGCTCACTTGATCTTTTGTTATTTTTAGTAGGGTCAATATTTAATCCCATACCATCAAGACCAGAACAAACGATTTCTCTAATAAGTGCAGAGTTTTCACCAATACCACCAGTGAAACATAATGCATCAATACCATCAAGTGCTGCAACATAAGCTCCAACGTACTTTTTAATATTATAAGCAACCATCTCAACTGCTAATCTACATCTATCATCACCTTGCTGCATACCTTCAAGTACTTCTCTTAAATCTGAAGATTTACCAGAAATTCCTAAGATTCCTGATTTTTTATTCATAATATCAAGTGTTTCATCTATTGTAATATTTTCTTGTGACATCATAAATGATAAAGCACCTGCACCTACATCACCAGCTCTTGTACCCATCATAAGACCTTGAACAGGTGTAAGCCCCATAGATGTATCAATACATTTACCATTTAATACAGCAGAAACTGATGAACCATTTCCTAAGTGACAAACAATAATTCTAACATTTTTCTTTTTTTCTAACATTTTTGATGCTTCATTTGAAACATAATAATGTGATGTACCATGGAAACCATATTTTCTAATCCCATGTTTTGTATATTGGTCATATGGTAAAGCATACATATAAGCATAATCTGGCATAGTTTGGTGAAATGCTGTATCAAATACTGCAACATTTGGAACACCTGGCATTAAATCTTGACAAATCTCCATACCCATAATATTAGCAGGGTTGTGTAACGGTGCTAATGGAATTAATTTTTTCATAGTGTCTATTACTTTATCTGTAACCATAACAGATGATGCAAACTCTTCACCACCATGAACTGCTCTATGACCTATTGCTTCAATATCTTTAATTGAATCAATAACTTTTCCTTCACCTTCACATAAAGTTTTTAAAACTAACTCTATTGCTTCTTTATGAGTTGGCATTGCTACTTCTAATTTAAGTTTTTGGTCATTACCAAATTCATGTTTTAAAACACCATCTATTCCAATTCTTTCACATAAACCAACCGCAATAACCTCTTTTGTAACTGGGTTCATTAATTGGTACTTTAAAGATGAACTTCCTGCATTTAAAATGAAAACTAACATAATTTTTTTCCTCATATTGATATGATATAAATTGTATATCTGATTCATATTCTAGTAAATTAATTGGGATTTCGTGTATAAATCTTACTTATAATTCAAAAAAAAATTTAAGTGTGAAGAATAGTAATATATTATGTCAATTTTTTGCCATAAAAAGCAGCAAAATGGGTAAAAGTAGCAAATCCGCAGCAATCGCCATAAACATAGCCAATACTGTTAAAAGTCCAAAATAAATTGTTGGAATAAAACTGGATAATACCAATACACTAAATCCCACCATAATAATTGTTGAAGTATAAAACATCGCTCTACCTATACTTTTATGTGCATTTTGAATAGAGAGTTCTACATCATTTGTTTGAGCATATTCAAGTCTAAATCTATGAATATAATGTATCGTATCATCTACTGCAATTCCTATACTAATAGCTGCAATTGTAATTGTCATAATATCTAAAGGGATATTCATCCATCCCATAAAACCAAAAATAACCCCAACTGGAATTGTATTTGCAATTATAGCAATAATAGCAATTTTAATATTTTTAAAAAGAAGTAAAAACATTATAAATAAAACCAAAACTACTAAACCTATTGTTTTTATTTGAGAATCAAACAATGACTGCAGCATATTATTATAGATTACTAAAAGATTAGAAACTTTAAACTCTTCATACTCTTTGTTTATCATTTGATTTAAATCTTTATCGATTTTTTGAAGTAGTTCATCTCTTTTTAATCCATCTAAACTGTCAATCACTCTAGTACTAATTCGTGCCATATTATTTTCTATATCAACATACGGTGAAAGGATTATCTCTTTATATTTAGAAGGTAACTCCTTGTTAATCAAAGCTAATGTTAATCCATCTAATTCTTTTCCTTCATTGAGTGATTTTCCTACATCTAAAAGAGTAGCTAACGAGAGTACTTTTCCAATTGGCTCTAAAGAATCTAAATAGTTATGCACTTGTATTATCTTATCCATTTTCGATTTTGTGAACCAATACTTCTTTTTTTCAGCAGCTGTTGTTTCAAACTCATCTTCAAAACTTGCTAATTCATCATCTATATCTGTATTTTTAACTTCTACAGATTCTATATCATCACTATTTTCTTTAAAAGTTATAATTACATCAAGAGGTGTGGTTCCACCAAGCTTTTGATCAATGAGTTTCATCCCTTGATAAATTTGTGTATCTTTTTTAAAATAATCGATAAAACTATTCTCAACTCGTAGTTGTATTGCACCGGAAATTGAAAAAATTACAGTACTCAGGGTAACAAATAATATTGTTTTTTTATATTGCATCGCAATATTTGCAATTTTAGATGTAAATGGTGATTGTTCTTTTGTACTATTTTTTATTTTTCCTTTTTGAAAAAACATGAGTGTAATTGGAAACAATAAAAATGTAATCAACAATGATATCACAATACCAACACTCATCATCCAGCCAAATGTAATAATAGGTAAAATATCACTAAATACCAGAGAACTAAATCCTGCTATAGTAGTGATTACAACAAAAAAAGATGGTTTGAACATTGAAGTTACCGTATCTTGTAAAAGTTGCTTTTGTGTGTCATCAGGATTAACTAAAAGCAACTCTTTATATTTTATAATAAGATGCACTACCAATGACATATTCATAATCAATTGCAAGGAGATAAAGTTTGATGATATAACAGTAATCTCCCACTGAAATAATCCTAAAAATCCACTTGTAATGATAATAGAAACACTACAAATAAATAAAGGTATCACTATCCAACGTATCTCTTGAAATAAGATATAAAGTATAACAATCAACAACACAACAATCACATAACCAAAAGTACTAATATCAGTTTTTACAAACTCTACCATATCATCTGCAATCATATTTGCTCCACCTAAGTGTAGCTTTATAGTGTGTGATGCTTCAAACTGAGTTTTGATAGCTCTAAGACTTAAAATGAGATTATGATTTTTGGTTCTGATTATATCTCTGTATTTTTTTAACTCTATTTTTGCATTTTCAAACTGTATTTGTTGCTCTTGAGTAAGAGCTTTTAATTTTTTAAGTTTTATAAAACTATCTCTTTTATTTATAAGTTCAAAATATTTTGTATCTCTTTTAAGATTTATCATTAAAACTGTTGTTTTAAAATCTTCACTTACCAAATTGTTTTTATAAATTTCGCTACTTAAAAACTCTTTTTTCGCTAAAGTTTTATCGATTCCATCACTTGTAAGTGTTTGAACATCCTTTACCAACTCTTTAATAGGTCTTGCAGGTGATTGTAAAAGTGGTACATTTACAATTGAGTTTATCGAAGTCACATCCTCTAATTGCAAAATCTGATTGCTTAAATTTTGTATATTTTGTATATTTTCATCACTAAGTAAATCATCATTTACACTATACGTTAGTACTAAAAAATCAGGTGCTGTGAAGCGTTTACCTATTTTTCTTGTGAACTCTAAATCTTTATCACCTTCAAGTAGCAAAGTCTCTGCACTTGCATCAATTTCTAATTTTAATGCAAAACTTACCATCACTATCATAAAAGTTATGATAAGAGTAAAAAATATTTTTGGATATTTTAAAAGGTATAAAGAGTAAAGTTTTTGAAACATCTATTTTTTTACAAGTTCTAACATAAGGTCATTGATAGTTTTTGTTTGTAAAAATTCCCTAAATTGAGCTTTGTCTGTTTTTAGAATACTAACTCCTAAAATAACAACATCATAAATAAGCCAAGGATCTTTATTAGGCAGTAAACTATTTGGTTTGTAAAATTTATAAGATATTTCAAGTTTATCTTCTTGGCTTACTAAATTTGTCACAAGTTCCGTTCGATTTGGTTTTGGCTGTAAAACTTTTGTTATCTCAACTTTTTCGTCACTATAAGCATCTATTTTTGAAGAGTATGATTGTTTCATTCTTTCTACATACAGTTCTACAAATCTTTTTTGTTCCTCAGGTGACAATGTTTGCCAGATTTTACCAAGGCTAAGTTTTGCCATCACTTCAAAATCAAACATAGGAGTAAGGCTCTTTACAATATTGCTATTTCGTGTTGTTTTATCTATACTTTTATCTTTTACGATTTCAATCACTTCATCGATTTTTTTTAAAAAATGATTTTTTAAATCCTCTTGTTCATTTGCAAACATTGTCTGTGTACATAAAAATAAACCAACCAATACCAAAAATATTTTTTTCATTTTATTCCTTTATTTTTTTCTCTCTATACTGCTCATATACATCTCTTAAATATGGATACAAATCAATAGCATCTTTTTTAAGCTTTTCATATTCACCCTCATGAAGTGAAGTATAATTTACTCTATCAAACGCTTTTAAAACCAAAGACTCACCGTAACTACCTGTAAGATTATATCCTCTGTGATTATGATAATCAACTGGATTAGCCAATGAATCAGGATATAAACTTAATGTGTCTCTTAAATTTGATGGTCCTAAAAATGGTAAAACTATATGAGGACCAGCACCTACACCCCAATACCCTAAAGTTTGTCCAAAATCTTCGTCATGTGGCTCTAAGCCAAAATAACTTTTTGCAGGATCAAAGAGTCCAAAGATACCTATAGTTGTATTGATAATAAACCGCCCAGTCTCTTCACCACTATTTTTTATCTTCCCTTGTAGTAAATTATTTACAAGCCTTATTGGGTATAAAATATTATGAAAAAACTTTCCTATACTACTTCGTATCTCTTCATGTACAACTGTTTTGTATCCTCTTGAAACTGGAGCCAAAACATACTCATAAACACCATCGTTGAAACTTGTCATAACTCTATTGTATCCACTTAAAGGGTCAGACTTTTCTTCCACTTTCATCTCATCTGCAAACTCATCTAAGAAATCATCTTCTGATGTGTTTTGTGAAATGTTTTTTTCTACAGAAACATCTTTTTGTAGAGTTGATTTGCTACTACATCCAGTAAACAATAAAACTCCTAAACTTATCAAAAAAATAAAAAAAAATCTCATATCTACCCTACTCTAAATGTCTCTTTTGTTTTGCAAACCTCTGTTAAAAAACACTTTTCACACTCTGGTTTAACTGCTTTACAGATGTATCTTCCAAATAATACCATCGCCTGATGAAAAATATGCAAATCATCTTTGAGTTTTTTTACAAGCTGTGCTTCTGTTTGCTCAACTGTTTTTCCATCAGCAAGTCCTAGTCTATGTGAAACTCTAAAAACATGTGTATCTACAGCCATTAGGTTTGCACCATCTGCTTCTATCATAAATACGTTTGCTGTTTTATTTCCCACACCAGCTAGTTTCATCAACTCTTTTGTATCGTGAGGAATATTTCCTTGGTGTTGCTCTTCAACACTTTGTGCCATCTTGATGATATTTTTAGCTTTGTTATTAAAGAAACTACAGCTTTTTAATAACTCTTTTACATCTTCCAAGTCTGCATCGCTTAATTCTTTACTCGATGGGTACTTTTCAAAAAGTGCAGGAGTGATGATATTTACTCTTTTATCTGTACATTGTGCTGATAATATAATCGCTATTAAAAGCTCATAATCATTTCTATAGTCCAGCTCTGTAACTGCATCTGCATACTCTTCTAAAAATCTATCTCTTATAAATATTATATCTTTTTTCGTTGCTTTTTTTATCATAAATATTATTATATCTTAAATTGGTTTTATTTATTATGATTATATTTCTTAAAATTAT
>JBATTX010000172.1:0-7940 GCA_049670825.1 Arcobacteraceae bacterium
GGACCACCAATAGAACCAAATAAACAAGCATCAGAATCTAAAACACCATCGATTGTTTCTTGAGGAAGAGGATTTCCTGTTGCATCAATTGCACATCCACCCATTAAGTATTCTTTATAGTTAAAACTGATATCAAATTTATTTCCAACAGCATCTAAAACTTTTAAAGCTTCATCTATAATTTCAGGACCAATTCCATCACCTTTTATAACTGAAAGATTGTATGTCTTAGCCATTTTTAGCTTCTTTTGCAGCAAAGTTCATTAATCCACCACAGCTTAATAATTCTTGCATAAACGGAGGAATTGGAGTAAATGTATATGATTTTTCTGTTGTACTATTTTCAATTGTTCCTTCATCAAGATTGATAGAAATAGTTTGCCCCTCTTTTATCTCTTCAGCATCTTTAAGTTCAAAAATAGGTAATCCCATATTAAAAGCATTTCTATAAAAAATTCTTGCAAATGTCGGTGCGATTACAGCAGCAACACCAGCAGCTTTTAGTGCGATTGGTGCATGTTCTCTACTTGACCCACAACCAAAATTTTCACCTGCAACTATAATATCTCCAGGTTGTACTTTTGATGCAAAATCAGGATCTGCATCTTCCATAACATATTTTGCTAAGTGATCAGGATCACTACTATTTAAATATCTTGCAGCAATTATTAAATCTGTATCAATGTTACTTCCAAAATTCCACACTTTTCCAGTAATTTTGTTCATTATGTTTGTTTCCTTAATTATAATTCAATTTTTATTTCTTGCATTTTAGCTAAAATATGATTAATTAATCATTTTGTAATATCAATTTGGGTATAATGTATACATAAAAATTATAGAAAAGGCTTATATTCTAAATGGCACCAAAAGTAAAAGATATAAATAAAGCAATAGAAAAAATATTTAAAGATAACAAAGATAATATTTTAACACACGAAGAATTGATTGTACTTTTTCCAAAAGCTCCTACAGCAGCAATTACAAAAAAAATAATGGCACAAAGACAACTAATGAATGTTGATTTAATGAGCTCTAGAGAACAAGCAAAAAGAATCAATCAGCTTGAATATCAAAAAAAAGAAGAAGCGAGAATTAGAAGACAAGAAGCCGCTGAAGGCGAAGAGTTCGATTTATTAAAAAATAAAGAACTTTTAGAGTGGAGTCGTTCAGATTCTCCTGTAAGAATGTACTTACGAGAGATGGGTAAAGTACCACTTTTAACAAAAGAGGAAGAGATTGAAATTAGTCAGTCTATGGAAAAAGGTGAAAATACTATTCTTGATGCTATTTGTTCAGTTCCTTACTTGATTGATTTTATTTTAGAGTATAAAGAACCACTTGTAAATAGAGAAAGAAAAGTTAAAGAGTTATTTAAAAATTTTGATGATGATAATGAAGCAGATGTTGACGATGTTGATGTTATTGATGATTTAGAAGAAGATATTATTGAAGATGATGATGATAAAGTAAAAGATAAAAAACTTGATAAAAGAGCTCAAAAAATTATTGAAGCATTTAAACTTTTAGAAAAAGCAAAAAAAGAATGGATGAAGTTTACTGCAAAGGAGCAGCCTAAAGGTGATACTGAAATTGATCTTTTAACATTTGACCTATTAGGTGCTTATAAAAAAAGAAGTATTAAAGAGAGTTTAATTGAACTTGGACCTACAAGTAAACTTATTGCAGAGATTGTAAAAGCTATGGAAACTTCTTTAGGAAGTGCAGATGGATTTGATGTTGAATTAAAAAGATTAGAATATAAACTTCCTTTATTTAATGAAACATTAATGGCTAACCATAAAAAACTTTTAGAGAAAATTTTAACACTATCAAAACTTGATATTGTAAGTATGGTACCTGAAGCTACAATGGTTTCAACTTATATGGAGATCAAAAAACTTTACCAAACAGCTCAAGCTAGTGAGGGTGGATTTGATTTAGAAGAAGATGAACTTAAAGATGTTTTAGAACAAATCAAGTTAGGTAAAAAAATAACTGATGAATCTAAAAATAGAATGGCGAAATCAAACTTAAGACTTGTTGTTTCTATTGCAAAAAGATATACTAATAGAGGACTACCTTTCTTAGACTTGATCCAAGAAGGAAATATAGGTCTTATGAAAGCTGTTGATAAGTTTGAGTATAAAAAAGGGTATAAATTTTCTACCTATGCAACATGGTGGATTAGACAAGCTATTTCAAGAGCAATTGCTGATCAAGCAAGAACTATTAGAATTCCTATACATATGATTGAGACTATTAATAGAATCAATAAGATCATTAGAAAAGGTATTCAAGAAAATGGTAAAGAGCCAGATGTAGAAGAGATTGCAAAAGAAGTTGGTTTAACTGTTGATAAAGTAAAACAAGTTATTAAAATTACAAAAGAACCAGTTTCTCTTGATGCTCCTATTGGAAATGAAGATGATGGCAAATTTGGGGATTTTGTTGCAGATACAGCCGCACCAACTCCAGTAGATAATATTATGCATGATGATTTACTTGGACAAATTGATCAAATTTTAGGTCAGTTAAATGAAAGAGAACAAGCAGTTGTAAGAATGAGATTTGGACTTTTAGAAGATAGAAGTGATAGAACTCTTGAAGAGATTGGAAATACATTGAGTGTTACAAGAGAAAGAGTAAGACAAATTGAATCAAGTGCTATTAAAAAATTAAAACACCCTAAAGTGGGAAGAAACCTTAAAAATTATGTAGAGAGTTAATCTCTTCATAAAATAAACAATAAAAAAAGGGACATTTTAAAATGTCCCTTTTTTTATGCGTAGAAGAAAACTTATTAGTTTTCTTCTACAAATCTTTTAATTCTAGAGATACCTTCTCTAATACTCGCTTCATCTGTTGCAAATGAGAATCTAAAGTATCCTTCTGTTCCAAAACCTATCCCTGGAACAATGGCAACACCCTCTTGTTCTAAAAGGTCAGATGCAAATTTTATAGAGTCTAAAGTTATATTTTTAATATTTACAAATAGATAAAATGCACCATCCGGAACAACACAAGATAAACCTTTAATATCGTTAAATAACTCTATAGCTACATCTCTTCTATGTTCAAACTCTTTTCTCATCATCTCAATATCAGCATCAGCACTACCATCTAAAGCTGTAACAGCTGCATGTAATGTAACCGAGTTAACATTTGAAGTTACTTGACCTTGAAGTTTAGACATCGCTTTTAATAACTCTTTATTTGGAGTTGCAGCATATCCATATCTCCAACCAGTCATAGCAACTGCTTTACTAATACCATTGATTGTAACTGTTCTTTGGAACATATCATCATTGATAGAAGCAACAGCTGTGAACTCTTTTCCATCATAAATGATTTTTTCATACATCTCATCAGAAAGTACAACAATATCTGTACCTTTTAAAACTTCTGAAAGTTTTAATAGTTCATCTTTTGAATAAACTCCTCCAGTTGGATTTGAAGGTGTATTTAGTAGTAAAACTTTTGTTTTAGGTGTAATTGCAGCTTTTAATTGTTCAGCTGTTATTTTAAAGCTTGTAGAGTCATCAGTTTGTATAATAACTGGAACTCCATCTGAATATTTTACTTGCTCAGGATATGTTACCCAATAAGGAGCTGGAATAATTACTTCATCACCTTTGTTAATTAAACATTGAAATAGATTAAATAACGAATGTTTTGCACCATTAGATACGATCACTTCATCAAGTTGATAATCTAAACCATGGTCTTTTTTTAATTTACCAATGATAGCTTTTTTAGTCTCGATAGTTCCCTCAACAGCTGTATATTTTGTTTGTCCATCTTGAATAGCTTTGATTGCTGCATCTTTGATAACCTGAGGAGTATCAAAATCTGGTTCTCCTGCACTAAAACTTAAAATGTCTTTCCCTTGCGCTTTTAGATCTTTTGCCAAAGCAGTAATCACTAATGTAATTGAAGGAGATAATATCTCCATTCTATTTGCAATTTTCATTTATATTCCTTGTTATAATAACTAATATGTCGCGTAATTGTACATAAACATTAATCAATATTTTATTAATTATAATGTAATATATTCAGTTATGGAGATTTAAATGAAATATATATACACTTTATTAATATTTTCTTTTTTATTTACAGGCTGCGGATATAAAGCACCACCTGTTTATGTAGAAGATTCAGTACAACAAGAAAAGAATTAAACAAGCATGATTTACGATTATTTAATTATAGGTACAGGTGTTGCAGGATTAAATGCGGCACGTCTTATTCCTAAAGATAAAAAAGTCTTAGTTGTTTGTAAAAAAACACCGTGGGAGTGTAATACTTTTTGGGCACAAGGTGGTGTAGTTCGTGCACGAGATTTAGATGATATCCCTTTACATATTGAAGATACACTTACAGCTGGTGTTTTTTTAAATGATAAAAAAGCAGTAGAAACTTTAAGCAATAATTCTATCGCAGCAATTGATGATATGATTGAAAATGGATTTGAATTTGACAAAAATGCTCAAGGAAATCTTGCTTTTACCAAAGAAGCGGCACATAGTACAAGTAGAATTTTACATGCTGATGGTGATGCAACCGGTCGTATGATACATTTGTATTTATTACAAGCTTGTCCTCATGAAATTATGATTGATTCTATTGTAATTGATTTGCTTTATCAAGATAATATTTGTTATGGTGCACATTTAATTAAAAATGGTAAAGATAAAATAGTACATGCTCACAATACTATTATCGCTTCTGGTGGAGTTGGTTCAATTTATAGATACCATACAAACTCAACTACAATTGCAGGGGATATACATGGTATTTGTATCGAGAAAGGGATACCTTTAAAAGATATGGAGATGATGCAGTTTCATCCTACTGTTTATGTGGAAAATGACAAGGCAAGAAAACAACTTTTAAGTGAGGCATTAAGAGGTGAGGGTGCCTTGATTGAAGATGAAGAAGGATATCAATTTTTAAAAGACTATCATACTGATAGAGAATTAGCACCACGAGATGTAGTAAGTCGTGCTATTTTTGATTATTCTAAAAGAACTGGTTCTAAAATTTATCTCTCTTTTAAAAACTTCAATAAAGAGTTTTTCAAAAAACGATTTCCAAATATTTATAAAAATTTAAAAGATTTAGGTTTTGAACTTCCATTTGAAAGAGTACCAATTAGTCCAGCTTTTCACTATAGTATGGGTGGAATAGATGTTGATTTAACTTCAAAAGTAAGAGGAGCAAAAAACCTTTATGCTATAGGTGAAGTAGCATCTACTGGTGTGCATGGAGCCAATAGATTAGCATCTAATTCTTTATTGGAAGGTTTGGTTTTTTCAAAACTTGCTGTTGAAAATACATTAAAAGAAAATTTTCAGATTACACTTGAAAATTACAGCCAAAAAGAGCCACATTATATTTTACAGAAGAATACAGATAAAGCAATCAAGAATGGTTTAAGAAACTTAATGTGGATGAATGTAGGAATTGTAAGAAAGCGTCAAGAACTTATCGATGCTTTAGATGAAGTTGAATTGTACCTTAAAGAAGACATAGGACGACTTCTGTTTTTAAGGTTACTTACGGCAAAATCTATAATTCAAAGTGCATTAAATAGAAAAGAGTCTATAGGTGCACACTACATTAAGGAGAAATAAATGTTAAAAGGATTGGTAATACTTATGATGAGTATATCATTTATGAGCGCTAGCTCTACTGCATCAGGAGGAGCAATTCCTGATATAACAATGACATGGGCCGGTATAGCCTGTTTAGTTATTTTTGTTATAGGTTATTATTTCGTAGCAATGGAAGAAAAATACCATATTGATAAAGCAAAACCAGCATTATTAACAGGAACTATAGTATTTATGATTGTTGCTTTGTACTATGCAATACACGGTATGGATATGGATCTTGTTCATACACAAGCACAACATCTTATTTTGGAAATTGCTGAAATTTTCTTTTTCTTATTTGTTGCTATGACTTACATCGAAACAATGATTCATATGAAAGTTTTTGATAAACTGAAATATAATCTTATCTCAAAAGGGTATACATATAGACAATTATTTTGGGTAACTGGATTTTTAGCATTTTTTATCTCTCCTATTGCAGATAACTTAACTACAGCTCTTATTCTTTCAACAGTTCTTATTACTATTGAAAAAACAAAAAAAGAGTTTTTAGTACCAGGTGCGATTAATATTGTTGTTGCAGCAAATGCTGGTGGTGCTTGGTCTCCATTTGGTGATATTACTACACTTATGGCGTGGACAGCAGGAAAAGGTGTATTTACAGACTTTTTATATTTATTCCCAGCGGCAATCTTAGGATATGGAATCACTGCATTTTTATTATCAAGAGTAGTACCAAATACAATTCCTGAAGTAGATTTATCAAATGAAGAAAATCCGGTAATGGCAAATGGTGCAAAAGTTGTAATTGCCCTTGGTATATTTACAATTTTCAGTGCAGTTATGTCTCACCAAATTTTACACTTACCAGCAATGTGGGGTATGATGTTTGGTCTTTCTTTACTTAAAATGTATGATTATAGACTTAAAAAAAGACATGGATCTAGTTTTGATGTTTTTCAATCTATGTCAAAAATTGAAAATAATACTTTAATGTTCTTCTTCGGTATTTTAGCAGCAGTTGGTGCATTATATTTTATTGGTTGGCTAGCATTAGCTTCTGTAGTGTACGATCCTTCAGTACTTGGACCTACTTGGTCAAATATCGGTGTTGGATTCTTATCTGCAATTGTAGATAATGTACCAGTAATGTCAGCAGTTTTAAAAGCTAACCCAACAATGGGACTTGATCAATGGATGCTTGTGACACTAACAGCAGGTGTTGGTGGAAGTTTAATCTCTTTTGGATCAGCAGCGGGTGTTGGTGTTATGGGTAAATTACCAGGTATTTATACTTTTGGTGCTCATATGAGATATTCTTGGATGATTTTAGTTGGATATATTGTATCTTGTGGTGTATGGTATACTCAATATGAAATTTTAGGAATTACACACTAAAAAATGAAAGGTGGGTTTACCCACTTTTTTATTTTTATTGTTAAGTTTTTATAACTCATTTTTGAGAACTTAATTATAAAAATAGATAAGGATTTAAATGAAACACGTACCAATTTTAGTTTTAGATTTTGGAAGTCAATATACACAATTAATATCAAAAAGATTAAGAAACAATGGTTTTTATTCTGAGATAGTACCATATAATGAATCAATTGAGGATATTAAAGCAAGAACTCCAAAAGGTATAGTTTTAAGTGGTGGACCAGCTTCAGTTTATGCTGAAGATGCATACAAAGTAGACAAAGAAATTTTTGATTTAGGTTTACCAATTTTAGGTATTTGTTATGGTATGCAAACAATTGCACACTATTTAGGAGGAAGTGTTATTCCTGCTGATCATCATGAGTATGGGAAAGCTGAACTTAAAGTAGAAACAACAACTTGTCCAATATTTAAAGATGTTACAGATAATGAAGTTGTATGGATGTCTCATGGTGATAGAGTAGAATCCTTACCTACAGGTTTTGATGTAATTGCAACAAGTTCAAATTCTCCATACGCTGCAATAGCTAATGAAGATAAAAAAATATATGCATTTCAATACCATCCAGAAGTAACTCACTCAGTTGAAGGTGCAACAATGTTGACTAACTTTGCAAAACACATTTGTGGTTGTGAAAAAAACTGGAGTATGGGAAATTTTGCAAAAGAACAAATTGCTAAAATTAAAGAACAAGTTGGTGATAAAAAAGTACTTTGTGGTGTAAGTGGTGGAGTTGATAGCTCTGTTGTAGCAACACTTTTAGCTGAAGCAATCGGTGATCAACTTGTACCAGTATTTGTTAACAATGGACTTTTAAGAGGAAATGAAGTTGAAGATGTTCAGCTTATGTTTGCAAATAGAGGAATTGGACTTATTAC
>JBATTX010000173.1:0-5713 GCA_049670825.1 Arcobacteraceae bacterium
CCTAAATATAAAGAGAGACAAAATATAAAAAACATACTAATTATATTAATAGTAAGAGTAATAGGAATACGGCTCAGAATCTCATCTTTTACCATTGCCCCACTTACAAAAGAGATTCCAAAGTCAAGTTGCATAATATTTTTCACCCAAGAGATAAATTGTATATATATCGGTTTATCTAAACCATACACCTCTTTGAGGTGTTCTAGTGATTCTTTGGTAATATTTGGATTTAAATCTCCACTTGCAAAAAAACTATTTGGCGCCAAATTTATAGCACTAAACGATATAAGTGCGATTATAAAGAGCATTATTAATAAGTAAAATATTTTTTTAAAAAGTAATTTCATAGATGGATTGTATTTAACTTACGATTAATCACCTATTAACTTCACTCTAAATATCCTTTTTATATATTTTTGATATAATTAATAATATTAAAAAAAAGGCAAACAATGAAAAAGTATAATGAACTTGAAAAGTGCTTGGATTATCAGTTTAAAAATAAAGATCTGATAATCGAAGCACTCACACATAAAAGTTATAAAAAAGTATTTAATAACGAAAGATTAGAGTATCTAGGAGATGCTGTACTAAATCTTATAGTTGGAGAATTTTTATTTAACAAATTTCCAAGCTCAAACGAAGGTGAACTTTCTAAAATAAGAGCATCATTAGTAAATGAAAAAGGTTTTACAAAATTAGCTTTAGCTATAAACTTAGGAGACTATATTTACTTATCTGAAGCAGAAGATAGAAATCAAGGGCGAAAAAAAGCTTCTATCTTAAGTGATGCTTTTGAAGCAATCATGGGAGCTATATATATAGAATCAGGATTAGTTGTTCTGAAACCAATGATTTTAAAACTTTTAGATGAAAATTATGATGAGATAAATCTTGATGAGCTTTTTAGTGATTATAAAACGGCATTACAAGAAGTAACACAAGCTAGTTTTGGTGCGATTCCAGTTTATAAATTAGAATCTGCAATTGGACCAGATCATGAAAAAGAATTTGAATTATCTTTATGGATAAATGATAAACACTATGCAACAGCAAAAGGTAAAAGTAAAAAATTGGCACAACAAGCAGCTGCAAAAATTGTTTTAAATCAACTACAAGGTAAAAAATAATGAATACATTTGGGCAAAAATTTAGATTTACTACGTTTGGTGAATCTCATGGAATTGCATTAGGATGTATTGTTGATGGAGTGCCAGCTGGAGTTAAAATCGATTTAGATTTTATTCAAAGTGAAATGGATAGAAGAAAACCAGGTCAAAATAAACTACAAACTGCTAGAAAAGAAGATGATAAAATCGAAATTTTAAGTGGTACATTTGAAGGTTTAAGTACGGGAACTCCAATTGCGATGGTTTTATATAATGGAAATCAAAAAAGCAGAGACTACGACAATGTAAAAGACCTATTTAGACCAGGTCATGCAGATTTTACTTACTTTCACAAATATGGTATTAGAGACTATAGAGGTGGGGGAAGAAGTAGTGCTAGAGAAACAAGTGCAAGGGTAGCTGCTGGTGCGATTGCACAACTTATATTAAAAGATTTGAATATTGAAGTTTTTAGTGGTATTTCAAATATTGATGGTATAAAATCTGAAGAATTGGATTGGGAATATGCAAAAACAAGTGAGATGTATGCTCTTGATAAAAATAAAGAAGAGGAACAAAAACAAGCAATTTTAAATGCTAAAAATGAACATAATAGTGTTGGTGGAGTAGTATCATTAAAAGCTATTAATGTTCCAGCTGGTTTAGGTGAACCAATCTATTATAAACTAGATTCAGTTTTGGCAGATGCAATGATGAGTATCAATGCAGTAAAAGCTGTTGAGATTGGTAATGGATTTGAATCAGTATCACTTAAAGGGAGTCAAAACAATGACCAAATTCGTGATAACGGATTCAAAACAAATCATAGTGGTGGAATTTTAGGCGGTATTAGTAATGGTGATGATGTAGAATTACAAGTATATTTTAAACCAACACCATCAATTTTTATTGAACAAGAAACAGTAAATACAAGTAATGAAAATGTTACCTATAATTTAAAAGGGAGACATGATCCATGTGTAGCAACAAGAGGTAGTGTAGTAGCCCAATCTATGCTTGCAATTGTACTTGTTGATATGCTTTTACTCAATATGGGTGCAAAAATGGATCATTTAAAGAAAATATATACATAACAACTACTTTATTAAGGAAATGTTTTAAGTACAAGTTTGATAAAATAGTTAAATTTAAAAAAATGAAAAAAGAAAAAAGGACTTCATTGGACTACATAGGTATAAAAAAGGAAGGTCAAATTTATGATCTTCAAACTGCGAAAGCTTTAAATATAGAAGCATTAGAATCAGAACAAATCAAGGCTGATAATTCAGCTGAGGCATTAGAAATATTACGACACTCAACTGCACACTTAATGGCACAAGCTATTAAAACACTACATCCAGAAGCACAATTTTTTGTTGGACCAGTTGTGGAGGAAGGTTTCTATTACGACTTTAAATTAGAAAAAAGTTTAAATGATGAAGATCTTCTTATAATTGAAAAACAAATGAAAGAATTGGCTAATAAAAAATTACCAATCGAAAGAAAAGAGTGTAAAAGATCTGATATTGAAGAAAAATTTCAAAATGATCCACTGAAACAAATGGTATTAAAAAATATTACAGATGATATTTTAACTATTTATTCTCAAGGTGAATTTGAAGATTTATGTCGTGGACCACACTTACCAAATACAAGTATGATTAGAAACTTTAAACTTATAAGAGTTGCAGGTGCATATTTAGGTGGTGATGAAGCAAATGAGATGATCACAAGAATTTACGGTATCTCGTTCTTTGATAAGCAACAGCTAAAAGACTATATCACTATGATTGAAGAAGCTAAAAAAAGAGATCATAGAAAGCTAGGAAAAGAACTAGAACTTTTTGCTTTTAATGATGATGTAGGAGCAGGCTTACCTTTATGGCTTCCAAATGGAGCAAGATTACGATCAAAATTAGAACATATTTTATATAAAGCACATAGAGTTAGAGGTTATGAACCTGTACGTGGTCCAGAAATTTTAAAATCTGATATGTGGAAAATCTCAGGACACTATGAGAACTACAAAGAAAATATGTACTTTACAACTATTGATGATCAAGAATATGGTTTAAAACCAATGAACTGTGTTGGACATATTCAAATATTCAAAAATAAACTTGTATCATATAAAGATCTTCCAATGAAACTTTTTGAGTACGGAGTAGTACATAGACATGAGATGTCAGGTGCTATGCATGGACTATTCAGAGTAAGAGAATTTGCACAAGATGATGCACATATTTTCTGTACAGAAGATCAAGTAAAAGGTGTAATTATCGAAGTACTTGAGTTTGTTGAAGCTTTAGTTAAAATGTTTGATTTTAAAATTGAAATCGAAGTATCTACTAAACCTAAAAAAGCTATTGGTGATGATAGATTTTGGGAAAAAACAACAAAAGGTATCATGGATGCTTTAGATGAAAATAACATCTCATACGGAATTGATGAAGGTGGTGGAGCATTTTATGGTCCTAAAATTGATATTAAAATTCTTGATGCAATTGGAAGAAAATGGCAATGTGGTACAGTACAAGTTGATATGAACTTACCAGCGAGATTTAATGCTGAATATATCAATGCAGATGGTGAAAAAGAACAACCAGTAATGATTCATAGAGCTATTCTTGGTTCATTTGAAAGATTTATAGGTATATTAACAGAACATTGTGCTGGTGAATTTCCATTTGTAATTGCTCCTACTCAAGTAATTTTTATCCCTATAGCTGATAGCCATGTTGCTTATGCTAAAGAGTTAGAAAAAGAGCTTTTAGAAAATAGCATGGATTCTAAAGTATATGATATGAACGAAAGTTTAAATAAACGAATTAGAATGGCTGAAAAACAAAGAGTTCCAATGATTGTAGTTATTGGTGATGAAGAAGTTGAACATCAAAAAATTGCTCTTAGAGATAGAAGAAAAAGAGAAAGAAGTGAGATGTCTAGAGTAGAATTTTTAGATATGTTAAAACAAAACCAAGCAGGGGATAAAATTTGAGTTTCAAAAACAATAAAAAACAAGATGATACATTATTAAATGATGATATCAGATTTAAAGAAGTTAGATGTAATGCAGAAGATGGTACTTCTCATGGAATAATGAGTTCAAAAGAAGCTATGGCATTAGCTGATACTGCAGGTTTAGATTTAGTGTGTATTGCACCAAGTGCAAAACCACCAGTTGTTAAAATAATGAACTATGGTAAATTTAAATATCAACAAGAGAAGAAAATAAAAGAAGCAAAGAAAAATCAAAAGATTATTGTTACTAAAGAGATTAAACTTTCAGTAAAAATTGCTCAAAATGACATTGATTATAAAGTAAAACATGCTAGAGAATTTCTTGAAAAAGGAAATCATGTAAAATTTAGAGTATTCTTGAGAGGTAGAGAGATGGCTAACCCTGCTGCTGGAGCTGAAGTTCTTACAAGAGTTTGGCCAATGGTGGAAGATATTGCATCAAAAGAAAATGACCCTAAACTTGAAGGTAGATATGTAAATATGCTGGTTATACCTTTAAAAAAAGAAAAACATTAATCTTTTCCATAAATAAAAGATAAGAATAACTCTTATCTTTTATTTTAACTCTTCAAAATTATCCGTTGTCCCATTGTAATATTCAATACTCCCATCCTCAATTTTGTAATACCATCCATGAATATCTAATTGCCCAGAATTAACTTTACGTAAAATCTCAGGATATGTTAATAAGTTGGTTAATTGAATTTTAATAGACTCTTTTTCTGTCATTCTATAGATACTTTGCTTGTCATTTTTATCTTTTATTTTGCTAAGAGTTATATCTTTTGCTTCTTGACCTAACTCTAACCATTTTCTAACATGAACTAAATGTTCTTCTGTGCTTAAATCTTTATATAAAGCCTCACAAGCACCACAATAACTATGACCACAAATAATTATATCTCTAACATTTAAAACGCTTACAGCGTATTCTATTGCTGCACTTGAACCATGAAAATCATTGTCTTTTTTATATGTAGGTACAAAATTACCAATATTTCGTAATATAAACATGTCACCTGGTTTACTATCCATAATTAAATCAGGAACAACTCTGCTATCACTACAGCCTATAAATAATACATCTGGACTTTGCCCATATTCTACAAGATGATCAAATTTACCCTCTAATTTATGAAAGTATGTATCTTTAAATTTTTGGTTACCTTTTATTAGTTTACTTATCATTATATTTACCCTTTGTTATATAATTGAATTATATTCGAATTATATGTAAAAATACTAAAAAAAAACTAACATTTACAAAATAGTTAAAAAGATAATTTAATATCATTAAAATAAAGCAATAAACCAAGTAGCCACAAAAAATAAAGAAAAAGAAAAACATAAGAACAATAGAAAAGCAGAAATAAAAAAAAAGGGAAGTAAACAGAAGCCGAAGAAGAGTTGCTCAGAAAAACGGGTAAAAAAAAACATCATAGAAGTTGGCGGCGACCTACGTTTCCACAAGGGGACCCTGCAGTATTATCGGCGATGAGGAGCTTGACTGCCAGGTTCGAAATGGGACTGGGTATGACCTCCTCTCTATAACCACCAACATCTATGATGTTGATTAAGAG
>JBATTX010000174.1:0-2288 GCA_049670825.1 Arcobacteraceae bacterium
AGCCATAGAATAAACACCCTCTATCGCAATAATGATTCTATCGTAGTTATTTATTTTTTTATACTCTTCAATTTTTAAAGCTAAATCATCTGGGTCATTATGTTTAAAAACTACAACTGTTCCTGTAACTAATTTTGTTGCTAACATACCACTTGCATGATACTCTTCATCTATAAACAAAATATCTTTTTTTCGTATTAAACTTTCTATGAGTGAAATATTTGCTAAAAATCCACTTCCTACAACGATTCCATTTTCAAAGTTATTAAGCTTGCAAAGTTTTTGTTCAAATTTTTGATGAATCCTTGAGTAACCGTTTACTAACATTGAAGATTTTGGAGCAAAAGAGTGCTCTTTTAAAAGTTTTTTATATGCTTTTTTTAGTAAAGATTTTTTTCTAGTTAGCCCCAAATAATCATTTGAAGCTAAATCTACTAAAGTTGAATCAAATAGTTTTCGTGTTCGAAATCTATTTGATTTTTTGATAATATTTAATTCTTTTTCATAGTAATTCATAAAAAAGATTTTATCCTATTTGAGATTATAGGAACTTTTTCATGCACCAAATAAAAAATTAAAGTGTGACGATTACTTAGAGTCTATACTCTAGCTTCCTCACGTTTTTGTAAATAAACCCATTTTTCATCAACTCGTTTTTGCCACTCATCGATTAAATATTCATTTTCAGGTTTAAAAAGGTGTTTAAATCTTGGTTGCACCCCTAAATAATCTCTTACAGGTATTACATTTTTTGGACGATATGTAATATTTAATTCAGTACCATCAATCACCTCATACAATGGAAATACCAAAGAATCAGTTGCCATATCAGATACTTCAATTGTTTGGTGAATTGGAAACTTCCACTCTGTAGTACATGCAGACATAGCATTGATGTACACTGGACCATTTGTATCAAATCCTTTTTGGATTTTTTTTACCATATCTTTCCATTTATTTGGAGCAACTTGTGCTACATACGGTGAACCATGTGCTGCCATGATAGCAACCATATCTTTTTTATTTTGCTTTTCACCATATGAATGAGAACCCGATGGTGTAGTTGTAGCACTTGCCCCAATAGGAGTTGATGAACTTCTTTGACCTCCTGTGTTTGCATATACTTCGTTGTCTAAACATACATACATCATATTGTGCCCTCTTTCAAAACAACCAGAAAGCCACTGAAATCCAATATCGTATGTCGCACCATCACCACCAAAAGCAACAAATTTTGGCTCAGGCGTATTTGGATCGATTCTTCCTTTTCTTCGTAATGCTTTATTCGCAGTTTCAGCACCTGCAATTGCAGTAGAACTATTTTCAAATCCAATATGGATCCAAGAACAATCCCATGATGTATGAGGATAAATAGCAGTACAAACTTCAAGACATCCTGTTGATGCACCAACAACTAAATTATCGTTTGAAGCGTTTAATACTTCTCTTACGATTATAGAATGAGCACAACCTGGACAAAGTACATGTGCACCTTCAAATCTTTCAGCAGCTGTGGAGAAAGCTTTTAAACTTTTAATCTCTTTATTTCCTTGTGGTAAACCACCTAGTAAACTACTCATGTTTTATCCTTCCACACTATAATATTTTAATTCAGGTCCTCGCACTCCAACAAATCGTTGAACTGAACCATTTAATTTACCTGCATTTACTTCTGCTTGAGCATAATTATAGATAGCTTTTAATTTTTCAATATTTATATCTCGTCCACCTAAACCATATATAATATTACTCAACAACGGTCTAGCAGGTGTATTAAATAGTGCAGCTGCTACATCTTGGAATAATAGTCCAGTTTGTCCACCAGGAGCACTTCTATCCATACATACAACGGCTTTAGCATTTTGTAATTTTGATGCTAACATTTCAAGTTGTGTTGGTCTAAAAACTCTAGGCATAAGAACTCCAGCTTTTACACCCTCTTCTCTCATTTTATCAGCTGCAACTTGTGCTGTTTGATATGTAGTACCTAAACAAACAATAATAACATCAGCATCTTCAGTTTTATAAGTTTCAATCATATTGTATTTTCGACCACTTATTTTTGCATACTCTTCAAATACCTCTTCGATCACTTTTGGTGAAGCCATCATCGCAGCATTTTGTTTTGCTTTATGTTCAAAGTGCCAGTCAGATTCTGTTTGAACTCCATGTGTTACTGGTTTATCAAAGTTAAGTAAGGAATTTACCTCTTTATAATCCCCTACAAAATCATAAGCTACATCATCACTTAAAGGTCTTACATTTTGTGCTTTATGTGATGTTAAAAA
>JBATTX010000175.1:0-6261 GCA_049670825.1 Arcobacteraceae bacterium
GTGTTAAATCAGATAAATAATCAATCAGCTACGATTGACATTAATTGTGAACATAATCTTAATATTGAGAAATTTTTTGTAGAACACTCAAATACAAAAGATCAGATGCAAAATGAATGGAATGCTATATATAATAATAAAAAAGAATTAGATACCTTACTTGTAAAATATGGTGAGAGTATAAAACAAAGAAGTGAAAAAGAGGCTTTGGATTATTCTTCTAAAATTGAATATATCATCGATGATACTTTTGCTTTGATTAATAAATTTAAGTAACCCTTGTTCTTCTAGTTCACATGAAACTTATAACCAAAGTCAACTATAGTTTCAAGTGAGTCTTTGGGTATTTTTTTACGAAGTCTCATCACAAGGGTTCTGATACTATCAGTTGTAGCAACATCACCCTCCCAAACATAGTTTAAAATATTATCGTAGCTTATCACTTTATTTTTATTTGTGATAAGTTGGTGTAAAAGTAGGGTTTCTTTTTTGGTAAGTTTTATTTGCTCATTGTTGTATAGTTCTCTTTTTTCTATATCGTAACTAAAGCCATCACTAAGGGTAATGATTGCATTTTCAAGTTGGCAAAGTTTTTCGATTTTTACCTCTAACTCATCTATATAAAATGGTTTTTTTAAGTAGTCGTTACATCCATATCCATAAGCATTTTTAATCGTATCTAAATCGATATTTGAACTAATGATTAAAATAGGGATATTTTTATAGGTTTCACGAATCTCTTGTAAAATATGAATACCATCTATTGATGGAACATTGATATCTAAGATAAAACAATCATACCCCTCATAGATACTCTCTAAGGCATCATTGCCATCTATAAAAGCATCTACTTTATACCCTTTAAGTTCGAGTCTTTTAAGAATACTATTGTTTAATCGTTCATTATCTTCAAGTAATAAGACTTTCATATTTTTGCCTTTTTTGGTAACTCAATAGCTAAAGTTGTACACTCTTTTGTATCTTTAAAATAGATTTTTCCATCCATTTTATCTTGTATTAGAATACGGCTCATATATAGACCCAAGCCATTGCCTTTTTCTTTTGTACTGTAGTATGGATCAAATAAAAACTCTTTGTCTTTTTGTTTGATACCTGAACCATTGTCGATGATTAAAATCTCTACAATATCCTCTTTTGAGGATACTATCACATCAATTTTACCATTATAATAGATATCTTTTAATTTGAGTTGTAGTATAGCATCTTTTGAGTTATTTAAAATAGTGATAAGTACTTGCATAAACTCATTTTTATATCCATATACAATGAGATTAGGACAGTTGTACTCTATATTTAAATCAATGTAGCTATATTTTATCTGTCTTTCGATGATGTTCAGTATCTCATTAAAAGCATCTTCTATGACAAAATTTGATTTTTGTGCAGATGGTTTTAAAAAGTCTCTAAAATCTTTGAGTGTTTTTGACATATATTGTATCTGTATCATTGAATCTTTTACAAAACAGTTGATATCATCATCAGATATTTTTGCTGTTTTATGTTGTAGTTCTAAATCTTGAACAATCGCAGACATCTCCACAAGAGGTTCGTTCCATTGGTGTGCAATGGCATTTATCATCTCCCCAATCTCTGCTAGTTTTGATTGTTGGATTAAAAATGATTCATGTTGTTTTTTCTCATTTTGAATTTTGACAATATCTGTAATGTCGTGTAAAACAGTTAAAATACCCTCTACCTCTTGGTCGTTGTTGTGGTACAAACTCTTACTAATAATTACAGTCTTGATAGTATCTTGAATATGATAATCCATGATATATTCATCAACTTTTTCATTTTTAAAAAGCTTTTTTTCTATCACTTCATGTATTTTAAAAAAATCCTCTCTTTCTTTAAAAACGTCATACATTGTTTTTCCCATAACAGCTTTTTTCTCTATGCCTGTAAAGTTGCTAAAAGCATTATTACAGCCTAAATATCTTCCATTTTTATCTTTATAAAATATAGGGTTTTTAATGGTATCTAAAAGAGACTCGATGAAGTTAAGTTGTATTGCTAACTCTTCTTGTGCTTGTCTTTTATCTTCAAGAGAGCCAATAAGTAAAAAAATGATAATTGTAAAAACTATAAAAGCTATAGTAATAGTAGTAAGTTCTGTTTGGTAGTTTTCATAAAATGTACCAGGTTCATTTTTCATAATATGATTTTCAGGTAAGTTTTCCACCTCAATACCAAATTTTTTTAATTTTTCATAATCAAACATATAACGATTTGGACTTTTCTCTAAAATAGGGATTTGGGATACCTCTTTTCCACCTAAAATAACTCTTGCCATTTTAGCTGCAGATAATCCTTGCTCATATCCATTTGTTACATATCCACCTACTAAACCATGTTTGACATAAAAATCCCAAAGTCCATAAATAGGAACACTTGTATGCTCCTCTATCTCTTTGAGTCCATCAATAAAAGTAAAAACTTTTCCTGTTTCATCTTTAAACAAAAGCATAAAAAGTATAACACTATTTTCATCGAGGTTTTTTACTTTTTCTCTGAGTGATTCAATTTTGAACTTATCTACATACTCAATATCTAAAGCATTTTTATATTTGTTGGAGATTTTATCAAACTCTTTTTTCATCCCCAATCCAGTTGTAGTGGTATCGTTTACCACTAAAAGTTTTTTAGTATTTGGATGAAGTTTTTGTATAAGTTGAATGTTTTTTTCTATATCAACCTCTTCAACCACACCTGTTGCTCTTTTGGCGATATTTGAGTTGAGAAATGTTTGTTTATCAAAGTTGTTGATACCACAAAAAATAATAGGTGTATTTGTAAAGAGTTTGTCGGAGTAGGTATTTAAAAATTCTAAAGCATTATTATCAGCAGCGATAATGAGGTCAAATTTTCTTGTTTTGTATCGTTGTTTATAAAGCTGAAATAAAGTTACTAAATATTCTTGATTGTAGATTCTTTTTGTATCCATATACTCATAAGTTATCTCCACATCACTATAAAATAAACCTTTTTCAACACCTTTTGTAACTGAATCTGTCCACTCATACCCTTTATGGTATGAGTTTAGAAGTAGTACTTCTCTTGCATATAAAATCGTTGATAAGAAAAGAAGTAATACAATTTTATTTTTCATCACTACATTCATCAAGCAGATATAAAATCGAACTATAATCTTTTTTAGAATTATGGCTTAGTCCTATTTCACATGTTCTACTTGTACTAAATCCCCTTTTGATGTCAGTTTTTAGTTGTGCTTCAAGCCCACTAAGAGCTGATTGGTTTAGTTCTGGAAAATTAAATCCTCTATCCCCTGCAAAACCACAACAGTTTATATTTAGAGGAATTGTAACATCATTACTTAATAACTTTGCTAATGTTTCAAACTTTTCATCAAGTTTCATCTTTTTTGAACTACAAGTAGTATGCAGTACAATTGGTTCACTTGATTGATTGATTTTTAAATTTGGTACTAAATATTCAAGAGAGAACTCAATAGGTTCATATACTTTCAGGTTCATTTTTTTCAGACCATTTCTGATTCTGTATGTACATGGTGAGTTGTCACAAATGATTGGGTACTCTCCATTATTTGAAGATTCAAAGAGTTCCATTAGTAAAACTTCAAGTTGTTCATCTGCTTCTTTTTTGAACCCTTTACTTTCAAAAGGAACTCCACAACACATAGATTTGTCTTTTTTAGGATAGATGATATTAAAGTTTGATTTTCTTAGCAGTGATTCTACTACTTGATTTAAATCTCTATCATCAACTGCATCTTTACTTGCACCAAAAGCTCTATTAATACAGCTTGAAAAATAGACTACATTTTTATCAAATGTACTTATTTCTCTATTTTTAGTAAACGAAGCAACTTTTGGCATACTATCAAACCAGTATGGAAAAGCAGGTATTACATTTCGTATTTTTCTCATCCCTTGTGGTTTTATAATTGATTCTACAAAGTTCAATACCTTAAACCCTTGGCGAACCATAAAAAGTGTCTCACCATATTGTTTTGCAACCATTTTAGAAACAGATTTTGCTAGTTTTGAGTTGTGGTTTTCTCGTATATCTTTTGTCAATGCTCCTGTATTTATCTCAACAGGACATGCTGTCGCACAAAGCCCATCCACAGCACAAGTTTGTTCACCATCATAGATATATAAAGCTTCTAACTCTTTGTATTGTTCACTATTTTCTTTTCTTCTTTGTATCTCTCTATTTACTGCGATTCTTTGTCTTGGAGTGATTGTTACATCTTTTGATGGACAAATAGGCTCACAAAATCCACACTCGATACACTTATCGGCTATTGGATTAAATGCAGGCATAAATTTTAAGTTTTTTAAGTGTGCTTTTTTATCATCATTGATGATAACTCCAGGGTTTAAAAGATTTTTAGGGTCAAAGATAGTTTTGATTTTTTTCATCAAACTATATGCATCTGCTCCCCATTCCATCTCTACAAATGGTGCCATGTTTCGTCCAGTTCCGTGCTCTGCTTTTAGACTTCCTTGATATTTTACTGCTACTAAATTACAAACATCATCCATGAACTCTTCATATCTTTTTACCTCTGATTCTTTTGAAAAATCTTGAGTAAATACAAAGTGTACATTCCCCTCTAAAGCGTGACCAAAAATGATAGCTTCTGTGTAGTTATATTTTTTAAATATCTCTTGAAGCTCAACTACCCCAGCAGCTAAATCCTCTACATTAAAAGCAACATCTTCAATAATAACTGTCGTTCCACTTTCTCTCATAGCTCCAACTGTTGGGAAAGTTCCTTTTCGTATCGCCCATAGTTTTCCATACTCTGCTGGGTTGCTAAGAAAGTTTGCCTCCTCTACTAGTTTGTATTTTTTTGCTAATTCTTTTACTTTTGTAGTTTTTGACTCTAAATTTTCTTTATCATCTGCTCCACACTCTACTAAAATAGAAGCAACTTTTTCATGAAGAAGTTTATACGATGGATCGATACCATCTTTGTTTTCTACACTTTTGATACTTGCTCTATCCATAAGTTCAGCTGCATTTACAAGGTTTTTTTCTTTTTTCAAATCCGATACAAAACTACATGCTTCGTAGATGTCATCAAAAAGAATCAACGCTGATGCTTTGATTTTTGGTTCTTGAACTGTGTTGTATGTAATAGATGAGATGAAACCTAAAGTTCCCTCACTTCCTATCATCAAGTGAGCGATGATATCAATCTCATTATCAAAATCAATCAATGCATTTAAACTATACCCAGTAGTATTTTTTATAGAGTATTTTTTCTCTATTTTATGTAGGAGTTCTTCATCATTTTGAATCTGTTTTACCAAATCTTTTATTTGTGTGATAAGTACACTTTTTGAGCTTTTAAAACTCTCTATAGATTTTTCATCACTCGTATCAAGTATTGTTCCATCTTGAAAAATGATTCGTATAGATTGAAGTGTTTTATATGAGTTTTGGTCAATTCCACAACACATACCACTAGCGTTGTTTGCAGCAATTCCACCAATTTGAGCTGAGTTGATACTAGCAGGATCTGGCCCTATTTTTTTCCCAAAAAATTTCAAAGCTACATTCGCTTGAGCACCTACAACACCTGGTTGGAGTTTGATCTGTTTTGCATCATTTAAAACTTCAATATTTCTCCACCCAAAAGCACAAACTACTAAAATAGAGTCTGTAATAGCTTGACCAGAAAGTGAAGTTCCAGCAGCTCTAAAAACTACAGGAAGGTTTTGTGCATTTGCATATTTTAAGATAAGACTTACTTCATCTTCATTGATAGCCTTGATTACAATTCTAGGTACAAGTCTATAAAATGAAGCATCAGTTCCATATGCTAAAGTGTGTAACGAATCTGTAAAAATTCGTCCATTTTCTATGTGTGTTATTATTTTGTCGTGAAATTCTTTATAAATGTTATTTAACATTATTATCCCTTTTTTATTTATTTTTATGATTGTTGAAAATAAAAAAAGCGTTATTCAAGCCGTGCAACTGTGTAGATTCTTTGTTGAGGATCATTAATAAAGGAATACATTTTGTCACATCGTTTTAAAGTTATGTTAATAGTTAAAAAGAGGTAAGATACCATAATTGATTCCTTTCAATATTGTTTCCAAATAAACAGCTTTACATAAGAATAATATATCATTTATACATAACAAAAGTATAACATTTTAAGAATGTAGAGTAATTTTAATATTAAAAAGTAAAGATTGAAGTGATAAGTAAAAAAGAGAATTAAGATAAAAAAGAAGAAGT
>JBATTX010000176.1:0-11205 GCA_049670825.1 Arcobacteraceae bacterium
CAATATTTAATTTTAGATCTTTTGTTTCAAACTGATCAAAAGTAGAATCTGCAAGTGCTGTACTTAATTCTCTTGCTCTATCACTTCTAAAGTTTGCAAAAATAACACCATCATTTTCTTGCATACCTTGATAGTTATTAAAACTTATTGGTTCTATAAACTCATCGTAGATATTTTTTTTGTACTGAGCATCAATATAGTCAATTGCCGAGAGTTCTGAACACTCTTGAGCATTTACGATTTGGTTATATCCTTTTGAGATTCTTTCCCAGTTATTATCTCTATCCATTGAATAGTATCGACCACTTAGTGTTGCTATTTGAATAGTTTCACTACAGATATTTTCAATTTGTTTTAAATAACTATTTGCACTATCTGGTGCAACATCTCTACCATCTGTAATAAGATGTAAAAATACTTTTTTGTTGTTCTCTTGTGCTATTTTTGCTAACGCTATGATATGATCAATGTGTGAGTGAACACCACCATCACTAAGTAGTCCTATAATATGTATGTTATTTGATTTTTCAAGTATATCTTTAAATACACCATTATCTTTCAGAGTGTTCTCTTTGATTGCAATATTTACTTTTACCAAATCTTGATACAATACACGGCCACTGCCTATACTCATATGACCAACTTCACTGTTCCCCATTTGCCCGTCAGGAAGACCTACATGTTCACCATACGTTTTAATAAGTGAATAAGGTGTATTTTGAAACAGATTATCGTATGTTGGTTTAGTAGCATTACAGAATGCATTGAATTCGCAAGAGCTATTGTGCCCAATCCCATCAGTGATGATTAGAAGCGCTTTTTTTGTTGTAGACATATAATTTATTACCTTTTTTGGCTAGATTAGATAAAATACTTTTTATTTATTATATTAACACACATCTACTTCAAAAAGGTTAAACATTGTTCTATTGGTTTTACAGACATCTAGATATAAATATCTTTCAGTATATCTCTGTTCGTGCAGGATTGGGATTTTTCTTAGCATTTTTTCTTACCGTATTTTTAATGCCTCGTTTTATAAAATGGGCAAAAGCAACAAAAGCTAGCCAGCCTATATATGATTTAGCTCCAGATAGCCATCAAGCAAAAGTAGGTACACCTACAATGGGTGGTTTAGTTTTTGTTGCCACAACAATAATAGCAACAATATTAACTGCAAAATTGAATAATATTTATGTAATAGGTGCATTAGTAACGATTGCTCTTTTTAGTCTTATAGGCATTAAAGATGATTTAGCAAAAATTACGAAAAATAAAAATGACGAAGGGCTTACTCCTCGTATGAAAATTGTATTACAAGTGATTGCAGCTTTAGTAGTTATTGGTATTTTATATTATGCAAACCATCCAACTACGTTATATGTGCCTTTTCAGAAGTTTGCACTTTTTGATATGGGATTGTATGCAGTTGTATTTTGGATACTTGTTATGATAGCAAGTACAAATGCAGTTAACCTTACAGATGGTCTTGATGGACTCGCTACGGTTCCATCTGTAATAGCATTTTTTACACTGTCACTTATAGTATATATTACAGGTCATGCAATTATAAGCGACTATTTGTTACTTCCAAATATTAAACTTGTTGGAGAGTTGGCAATCGTTGGGGCTTCTTTTATTGGAGCCTTGATTGCATTTTTGTGGTACAACTCACATCCTGCAGAAGTTTTCATGGGAGATAGTGGAAGTTTAACTATTGGTGGATTTATGGGATATATGGCAATTGTTGCTAAAAGTGAGATACTTTTATTAGCTATTGGTTTTATTTTTGTATTAGAAGCGGTATCAGTTATATTGCAAGTAGGTAGTTTTAAATACAGAAAAAAAAGAGTTTTTTTAATGGCTCCAATTCACCATCACTTTGAGCAAAAAGGTTGGATGGAAAATAAAATCATTGTGCGGTTTTGGATAATTGCATTTATGACAAATCTTATTGCACTCGCAAGTTTAAAAATTAGATAATACAATTAGGACACAATATGAGAATATTAGGAAAAGGCAAAACTGCCTTATCTATAAAAGAGGTATATCCTAATGCCTCTTTATATGATGATAAAGATATAAACAATTACGAAACAGATTCAGATGAGATAACAGTCGTTAGTCCAGGAATTCCTCCATACAATCAATTAGTTAAAAATAGTAAAAATATTATGAGTGATTATGATCTCTTTTATGAAGATATGCCATTTTCTGTTTGGATTAGTGGTACAAATGGAAAAACAACTACAACACAAATGTTACAACACCTTCTAAAAAATCAAGATAGCCAATGTGGAGGCAATATTGGTTTCCCAGTTGCAAGTATGGATAAGAATAAAAAGATATGGATTTTAGAAACATCTTCTTTTACATTACATTATACAAATAAAGCAAAACCGAATATTTATATACTTTTACCAATTAGTGATGATCATCTTTCATGGCATGGGAGTTTTGCTGAGTATGAAAAAGCAAAACTCAAACCTTTATCATTGATGCAAGAAGATGATATTGTAATTGTTCCTTCAAAGTTTAAACACTACAAAACAAAAGCTCAAACAATATATTATGATAATACTCAAGATTTAGAAAAAGAGTTTGCGATTGATAGTAAGCAAATAAATTTTAAAGAGCCATTTTTGATTGATGCAGTTTTAGCATTGGGTGTGACAAAACTAATAACAAATAAAATTGACTATACACTTATAAATAATTTTATTCAAGATCCACATAAACTAGAAGAGTTTATAGATAAAGATGGAAGAGTTTGGATTGATGATAGTAAAGCAACAAATTTAGATGCAACTATTCAAGCAATTAAAACATATAAAGATAAAACGATATATCTTATATTAGGTGGAGATGATAAAGGTGCAGATTTAAATCCATTATTTAAAGAATTCCAAAATTATGATATAAAACTTTTCTTGATAGGAGTAAATAGTGATAAATTAGTTGAATTGTCTAATAAATACAATATACAATCATCATTATGTAAGTTTTTAAAAGATGCAGTTAAAGAGATAAAATTATTTGAAACTCCTTTCAACACTAGTGTTTTTATGCTTTCTCCAGCTGCAGCATCACTAGATCAATTCACTTCATATAAGCAAAGAGGAGAAGAATTCAAGAAATTTGTAAACTCTTTTATGAATTAAGGTTATTTTAAGTAGTTCGTCTGTATAATTCCGTCACAAAAGCAAACAAGCGGCTCGATAGCTCAGTCGGTAGAGCAATAGACTGAAAATCTATGTGTCGACAGTTCGATTCTGTCTCGCGCCACCACTTATTTGTTTTGTAAATGCTTCAGTAGCTCAGCTGGTAGAGCAGCTGATTTGTAATCAGCAGGTCGTAGGTTCAAGTCCTATCTGAAGCTCCATTTTATTGTTACGTGTTTACTACTGAAAGTAAATGCAAACCAGTTTATATTGGTGAGATTGGAGAGTGGTCAAATCCTGCGGATTGTAAATCCGCCGCCTAGGCTTCGAAGGTTCAAATCCTTCTCTCACCACCATTTAAATTGCGGGAGTAGCTCAGTTGGCTAGAGCCTCTGCCTTCCAAGCAGATTGTCGCGAGTTCGAGTCTCGTCTCCCGCTCCACTAGAAATTACACTGGAAGCTGAGTTATATCGGACATTCCAATTAACTCAACAAATACACAATAAATTTATTTATTAAATATCCAATGTAATCATTACAATTTTATTTTTAATTCAGGTTAAATATAATATAATTCGCCCACGTAGCTCAGGGGTAGAGCACTTCCTTGGTAAGGAAGAGGTCGTAAGTTCAAGTCTTATCGTAGGCTCCACTTACAAACAAATGGGTTAAGTAAAAAAATTATCTCTTTGAATAGATTAGCTAAAGGCTTATCTACTCAGAGAGTAACAAAAACTTTAAGGAAAAATTATGGCAAAAGCAAAATTCGAACGAAGCAAACCGCACGTAAATATCGGAACAATTGGTCACGTTGACCACGGTAAAACTACATTAACAGCAGCAATTTCAGCAGTTTTAACAAACAAACTTGGTGGAACAATGATGGATTATGATGCAATTGATAATGCACCAGAAGAAAGAGAAAGAGGTATTACAATTGCTACTTCTCACATTGAATATGAAACAGATACAAGACACTACGCTCACGTAGATTGTCCAGGTCACGCCGATTATGTTAAAAACATGATTACAGGTGCTGCTCAAATGGATGGTGCTATCTTAGTTATTGCTTCTACAGATGGTCCTATGGCTCAAACAAGAGAGCACATTCTTTTATCTAAACAAGTTGGTGTACCTTACATCGTTGTTTTCATGAATAAAGAAGACCAATTAGATGAAGAAGACAAAGAAGAGATGTTAGAATTAGTTGAAATGGAAATTAGAGAACTTCTTTCTGAGTATGAATTCCCAGGTGATGATACTCCAATTATTGCTGGTTCTGCTTTCCAAGCATTAGAAGAAGCAAAAGCTGGTAATTTCTCACAATGGTCAGAAAAAATTATGGAATTAATGGATGCTGTTGATACTTACATCCCAACTCCTGTAAGAGAAACTGAAAAACCATTCTTAATGCCTGTTGAAGATGTTTTCTCAATTGCTGGTAGAGGTACAGTTGTTACTGGTGCTATCTCTCAAGGTACAATTAAATTAGGTCAAGAAGTTGAAATCGTTGGATTAAAAGATACAGTTAAAACTACAGTTACTGGTATCGAAATGTTCAGAAAAGAAATGGAATTTGCTGAAGCTGGTGATAATGCTGGTCTTTTATTAAGAGGTATTAAAAAAGAAGATGTTGAAAGAGGTCAAGTATTAGTTGTTCCTGGTTCAATTACTCCACACACAAAATTCAGATGTGAAGCATACGTTCTTTCAAAAGAAGAAGGTGGTAGACATACTCCATTCTTTAGCGGATACAGACCACAATTTTATGTAAGAACAACAGACGTTACAGGTTCTTGTGAACTTGCAGAAGGTGTTGAAATGGTTATGCCTGGTGATAATGTTGAAATGACAATTACACTTGTGTCTCCTGTAGCACTTGAAAAAGGTACTAAGTTTGCTATTAGAGAAGGTGGTAGAACTGTTGGTGCTGGTGTTGTTGCTGAGATAATTGAGTAATTAGTTATGGGTGATAGAATAAAAATTGGATTAAAATGTGAAGAGACTGGTGACATTAACTACACAACTATGAAAAATCCAAAAACTCATAGTGAAAAATTTGAAGTAAAAAAATATAGTCCAAGACTAAAAAAACACACTACACATAAAGAAGTTAAGCTTAAATCTTAATTCTTTATGGTATAATCGCGGCCTGTTTAATCAGGTTGTGATTAACTCTTAAAAAGGCCAATAGCTCCAATGGTAGAGCACCGGATTCCAAATCCGGGTGCTGGGGGTTCGAGTCCCTCTTGGCCTGCCATTAATAAAAAATGTACTAAGTGTTAAGAATTATATTTTAATTTTTAGCTCTTAATACTGCAAATCAAAAAATAAATAAGGTATTGTCTTGAATAAATATAAATCATATTATAAAAAAGCAAAAGATGAATTAGGTAAAGTTATTTTTCCAATTAAAGAACAAGTAAGAAGTGCTTTTATTTCTGTATTTGTTGTAGTGACAGTAATCTCACTGTTTTTAGCGCTTATTGATGCAATTATGTCAGTAAGTTTATCTTCTGTAATTAACTAGGAAAAAAAATGGCACATAACTGGTATGCAATACAAACTCACTCTGGAAGTGAATTAACAATTAAAAATGCTCTTGAGAAACTCTCAAAAGACTTACAAGATGGTAGAATAGAACAAGTTATAGTTCCTACTGAAGACTTAATAGAAATCAAAAAAGGTAAAAAAGTAATAGTTGAAAAACCTTTATATTCTGCATACGTTTTTGCTAGAATTGATTTAGATACTGCTTTATGGCATGCAATTCAATCTATGCCTAAAGTTGGAAGATTTATTGGTGAATCTAAAAAACCTTCTCCTTTATCAGAAAAAGATATTAATCAAATTTTAGAAAAAGTTAATAATCGAGCAGCAGCTAAACCAAAAGTTTCATTTGAGGTTGGTGAGATGCTAAGAATTACAGAAGGATCATTCGCAAACTTTAACGGTCTTGTAGAATCATTTGATTTAAATTCTGGATTATTAAAACTAAATGTTTTAATTTTTGGAAGAAATACACCTGTCGAAATTTCATACACAAACGTAGAAAGAGTACAATAAATAATATGTAAGGTGCTAAGTATTAAGATGAAACTTTATTCATTTTAACACTTAGCATGATATGTTAAAAAATTAAATAAAAAATCTCTTTTATTTAATAACAAAAAAAGGAAAAAAAATGGCAAAAAAAGTAACTGGAATATTAAAGCTACAAATACCTGCTGGTGCAGCTAACCCTTCACCACCAGTAGGACCTGCACTAGGTCAAAGAGGTATTAATATCATGGAATTCTGTAAAGCATTCAATGAAAAAACTAAACAAAATGCAGGATTCAAAATACCTGTTGAAATTACTGTATATGCAGATAAAAGTTTTACATTTATAACTAAACAACCACCAATGAGTGAATTAATTATGAAAGCTGCTGGAGTTAAAAAAGGTTCTGATAACCCTTTAAAAAATAAAATTGCAAAACTTTCTAAAGATCAAATTATGGAAATTGTTAACAAAAAAATTGCAGATTTAAACACAAAAGATGTTGAACAAGCAGCTAAAATTGTTGAAGGTTCTTGTAGAAGTATTGGAATTGAAGTAGAATAATCTACAACAATTTCAAGTGATAGCCAAATACCACATGGCTTTAAAAGTGGTAGCATAAATAAAATTGCGGAGAAATATTATGAGTAAAAGACACAAATCTTTATTAGAAAAAGTAGATAACACAACAGCATACGCATTAGCAGATGCAGTTGCATTAGTAAAAGAATTAAAATCAGCAAAATTCGATGAAACAGTTGATATTGCATTAAATTTAAATGTAGATCCAAGACATGCTGATCAAATGATCAGAGGTGCTGTTGTACTTCCAAATGGTACTGGTAAAACTGTAAGAGTTGCAGTATTTGCTAAAGGTATTAAAATGGATGAAGCAAAAGCTGCTGGTGCTGATATTGTTGGTAACGATGATTTAGTAGAAGCTATCCAAGCTGGTAATATCGATTTTGATGTACTTATTGCTACACCAGATACAATGGGATTAGTTGGTAAAATTGGTAGAATACTTGGGCCAAAAGGGTTAATGCCAAACCCTAAGACAGGAACAGTAACTATGGATGTAACAAAAGCTGTTACAGATTCTAAAGGTGGTAAAGTTACTTATAGAGTTGATAAAAAAGGTAATATTCACGCTGGTGTTGGTAAAGTTTCTTTTACAACAGAAGCACTTATAGAAAATATTAAAACTATTATGTCAGCTGTAAATAAAGCTAAACCAGCTTCAGCTAAAGGTAAATACGTTACTAAAGCTGCAGTATCTTTAACTATGAGCCCATCAGTAATTATTGATAGCTTAGAAATGATGGATATTAAATAATAAGCTTATAAATAAGCTTTATCTTAAAAACTAAAGACAGCAGGTTAGATTTTTAATCTTATAAAACCTGCCGAAGTTCTATTGTTTTGGAAAGGAGGAAAAAATATATGACTAAAATACAAAAAAATGAAATTATTGAATCTTTAACGGCTCAATTTAAAACTTCAGAAGCTATTGTTGTTGCTGATTATAGAGGTACATCTCATAAGAATTTAGAATCTTTAAGAGCTGCTGCTGCTGAAATTGGTGCTACAGTTCAAGTTGCTAAAAACTCTCTTGTATCTATTGCACTTAAAAATGCAGGACATGAGCCATTAGAATTAGTAGGAACAAGTATTTTTATCTGGTCTGATGATCAAATTTCTGCTTGTAAAATAGCTGACAAATTTGCTATGTCAAACAAAGATACTTTTAGTATTAAATCTGGTGTTATTGAAGGTAAAGCTGCTGATGCTGCTACTGTTAATCAATTCGCTAAATTACCAGGTAGAGAAGAATTACTTGGAATGCTTGCATCTGTATGGATGGGACCTGTTAGAAACTTTACTGTTGGTCTTGACGCACTTAGAATTAAAAAAGAAGAGGAAGCAGCTTAATATTAGCTCTCCGTATATTGTTGTAGAATTATCTACGATGTAACAATTTATTATAATAATAAAAGGAAATAAAATGGCAATCTCTAAAGAAGATGTATTAGAATATATTTCAGGTTTAAGCGTATTAGAGCTTTCTGAATTAGTAAAAGAATTTGAAGAAAAATTTGGTGTATCTGCTACACCTGTTGCAGTAGCTGGTGTTGCTGGTGGAGCTGTTGAAGCTGCTGAAGAGAAAACAGAATTTGATGTTATCTTAAAAGATGCTGGAGCTAAAAAAATCAATGTAATTAAAGCTATTAGAGCACTTACAGGTTTAGGATTAAAAGAAGCAAAAGCAATGGCTGAAGAAGCTGGAGCTGTTGTTAAAGCTGGTATCTCTAAAGAAGATGCAGAAGCTGCAAAAACAGAATTAGAAGCTGCTGGAGCTGTTGTAGAAGTTAAATAATTAACTCTTTACATAACACTCACAAATGCAATTAATGCTCTGTAGTAATACAGAGCATTAGTCATTTAAAGTGAATTTGCATTTTAATCTATGTCTGGTATTTGCTCAGATATAGGTTAGAATGTTCATTCGTTAGTTTTATTTTAAAACTTTATAAAGAATATTACAAGAAAGGCTCATATGTTAAATTCATTATACTCAGGGAATAGATTAAGAGTTGATTTTGGGAAAAATCCACAAAAAATTGACATCCCAAATTTACTTCAGTTACAAGAAAGTAGTTACGACAATTTCCTTATGGTAGGGAAAGAAGATCGTACAGAAGCAGGAATTGAAAAAGTATTTAAATCATCTTTTCCAATTCATGATTCACAAAATAGATTCACATTAGAATATATTAATAGTGAAGTTGGAAAACCAAAATATACAGTTTCTGAATCTATGGTTAGAGGATTAACTTTTTCTATACCTTTAAGAATCAACATTAGATTGACTCTATGGGATTTAGACGAAAAAACTGGTGAAAAAATTGGTGTTAAAGATATTAAAGAGCAATCTCTATACATTAGAGAAATCCCTTTAATGACTGACAGAATCTCTTTCGTTGTAAATGGTGTTGAAAGAGTTGTTGTTAACCAGTTACACAGATCTCCAGGTGTAATTTTCAAAGAAGATGAAGCAACTACTGTAGCAAATAAACTTATCTATACAGGTCAAATTATTCCTGATCGTGGTTCTTGGTTATATTTTGAGTATGATGCAAAAGATATTCTTTATGTAAGAATTAATAAAAGAAGAAAAGTACCAGTTACTATTATGTTAAGAGCTTTAGATTATTCTAAAGAAGAGATTATTAAATTATTTTACCCAATAGTAAATATTCAAGTTAAAAATAATAAATTTTTAACAAAGTTTAAAGCTGAAGACTTTACAGGAAAAGTTGAATATGATTTAATTGATGATAAAGGGAACTTAATCATTGGAGCTGGAAAAAGATTAACAACAAGAAAAGCGAATGCACTTGCTGAAGGTGGATTAAAGTTTGTTGAGTATCCAGTTGAATTACTAATGGAAAGACACACTGCAACTACAATATTCGATCCAGAATCTGGTGAAGTATTATTTGATGCATTAACAAATTTAGATGATTTAAAATTAAAAAAATTACTTGATCTTGGTTTTGATTCTTTTGATATTGCAAACGATTTAGCTGAAGGTATTGATGATTCTATTATTAATGCATTTAAAGCAGATGCTGAATCTATTAAATTATTAAAGCAAACAGAGCAAATTGATGATGAAAATGATTTATGTGCTATTAGAATTTATAAAGTTATGAGACCAGGTGAACCAGTTACAAAAGAAGCTGCTAGAGATTTTATCAAAAAATTATTCTTTGATCCAGAGAGATATGATTTAACTAAAGTGGGTAGAATGAAAATGAACCACAAGTTAGATGTTAATGTTCCTGAATATGTAACTGTATTAACACATGAAGATATTATTAAAACAGTTAAATACTTAATTAAAGTAAAAGCTGGTCATGGACATGTTGATGATAGAGATCACTTAGGTAATAGAAGAATTAGATCAATTGGTGAGTTACTTTCAAATGAGTTACACGCTGGTTTAATTAAAATGCAAAAAGCTATTAGAGATAAAATGACTACTTTAAGTGGTACATTAGAAGATTTAATGCCACATGATTTAATTAACTCTAAAATGATCACTTCTACAATTACTGAGTTCTTTACATCTGGTCAACTTTCACAGTTCATGGATCAAACAAATCCATTATCAGAAGTTACACATAAAAGAAGACTTTCTGCACTTGGTGAAGGTGGACTTGTAAAAGAGAGAGCAGGATTTGAAGTAAGAGATGTTCACCCAACTCATTATGGTAGAATTTGTCCAGTTGAAACTCCAGAGGGTCAAAATATTGGTCTTATTAATACATTATCTACTTTTTCTAAAGTTAATGAGTTAGGATTTATTGAAACTCCTTACAAAAAAGTTGTGGATTGTGTAGTTACTGATGAGATTGAATACTATACTGCAACTCAAGAAGAGGGAAAAGTTATTGCTCCAGGTTCAACTAAGTTAACAAAAGATGGAAAAATTTCTGAAATTCTAACAGAAGCTAGACTTGATGGCGAAATTATGCTTATCGAATCAGCTAAAGTTGAATTAATTGATATTTCATCTGCAATGGTTATGGGTGTTGCTGCATCTTTAATTCCATTCTTAGAGCATGATGATGCCAACAGAGCCTTAATGGGATCAAACATGATGAGACAAGCGGTTCCTTTATTGAAACCAAATGCACCTTTTGTTGGAACTGGTTTAGAAAAAACAGTTGCAAGAGATTCATGGGCAAGTATTAAAGCAAAAAGAAGTGGTACGGTAGAAAAAGCAGATGCTAAAAATATTTTCATTAAAGGTGAAGATGAAAATGGTGCATTTATTGATCACTATTTATTAAGTAAAAATGCTAGAACAAATAATAATACTACTTTTGGTCAAAGAGCAAGTGTTTATACAGGTCAAGAAGTATCTGTAGGTCAAGTTATTGCTGATGGTCCATCTATGGATAGAGGTGAATTGGCTATTGGTGTTAATGCTAC
>JBATTX010000177.1:0-2587 GCA_049670825.1 Arcobacteraceae bacterium
AATATAACACAATATAATCGTTACAAGGGCAGGAAGGTTCAGTCCCAAAGTAAGTAAACTATCGAACATATTATCTACTTTTTTATATCTTCCCATTAATATACCAAAAAATATCCCAATACTCATAGCAACAACAAAAGCAATAAATACTCTATACAAAGTGATACCTAAATGAAAAAGTAGTTCATCTTCAAAAATATGATAATACATAGACTGAATTACCACGATTGGTGTTGGAAGAGTAGTAAGTTTTAATATCATAGCAACAATTTGCCACAGTATTATAAAAACAAATAAGCCGTAAAATTTATTGAGTTTTACCATTGTATAACTGGGTTAAAGTCCCAAAATGTTCCATCATGCAAAACTGTACTTTTTCCTACAAGTTTTGCCCCACCCTCTTTTGCTAATACTGTGAATAGTTTTTTTGCAGATTTTTGCTCATCAGATCCAAAATGTTTAGGAATCCCTTCAAGATATCCAGCTTTTAAGGCTTCAAATGTACTATCATCTTTTGCTTTCATCAGTGATCGAATAGAGTTCCATTGTTTATCTTGTGTATATAAAAGTTTTTTTGTTTCATACGATGATTGTAAAAAGCCGTTGATTAGGTTTGTATTGTTTTTAGCAAATTTTTCACTAAAAACCCACCCAATTAATGGAACGTCATATTTAATACCAAGTTCACTTAGCATCTCTTCGATACCTACAAGCTTTTGCATATTTTTTGCTTTGAGTTTTGCATTGAAATGCCAAAAATTGATACTACTATCAAGTGACTTATCTAGCATCATTTTATTGATAATTGGAGGTGCTGCAAATGTTGGAGTTATGAGTTTTTTTAAATCTTTTTTATATTTGTGTTGAGTATAGGCTCTTGCAATTAGCCAAGTTTGATTAACTGGACCACCTGCAATGCCTAAATTTTTACCGTTAAGTTCTACTATAGAATGAAGGTTTAATTCCGGACGAACAAAAATACCGCCAGTAGCTTTTGAGTAAGGATAGAATGTATAATCAAATCCACTAGCTCTTTGTCGTGATACCCATATAAAGTCACTTACTATTACATCTACAGCTCCTGCATTTAATGCCACTGCGACAGCATGTTTTGAAGGAAGCTTTTTTATCTCTAGTTCTACACCATTTTTAGAAGCGATATTATTAAGGCTCATAATACTCAACTCCCAATTAACAGTTCCAAATGCCAAAACACCTACTCGTAGCTTTTCTAAAGCCATAACATTTGAAGACAAGAAACAAACAAATAATACAATAATAAGTTTCATACAATAACCTTTTTTAAGTGTTTCTGTATTGTAGTGTTTGTTTATAGCCTCACTATAGCGATAAAATCATTTTTTCTATAAAGAAACCGCCCAGCTACTAAATGGAACAATTTGTGTTTCTATTTCACCCACAAACAGTGTTTGTTCACTACTAACTGTTACAATTGTAACGCTACTTACATTGTAATTATCAATTTTTGGTAAAAGTTTTGAGATAATTGAAGAGGAGATAAGATTATTAAAAAATGGGATTGCTAAGATTATCTCATTTTCATTTGGTAGATAAAAATCTACATCATCAAGATAATATATTTCATCAAATCGTTTGACTAACTCTAGATAGGTCATATTTTTAAAAAGGTTGTTGAAGTTTTTTTTGTAAGATACAATATCAAGTAAGGCATGATTGTGTACAAATATTTTTTTGACAGCTTTTGCTTGTTCATACTTTTCACAAAAAAACACCACTTTATTATATTCAAACATCTCACATGTTTTATAAAACTTATCTTTTGATATTTTCATCTCTTTTTTTAAACTATTAAAAAGCTGAAAAATTGATTTTTTCTCACCAGCATTTTTAATCAGTAAATACAAAATCTCTAACTGCGTTTTATCTTCACAATATAAACGACATATCTCATCGTTTCGTGTAGCTTTTTTTTGCTCACTATACTCTATCACTTCTGGAAAATTTCCGAACTTTAAAAAACTATTAAAACTATTAGAAGAGCTTTGATGTTTGGTATCAAAAAGTAAATACTCCTCAAAATCAAGACCTTCTAAATAGAGTGTTTCAAAACCTTCTATTGTATTCATTTGAGATGTTGTGATGATGATACTTTCTACATTTATTGGTAAATCTATATCAAATTTGAAATTTTCAAATACCACAACCTTAAGTTGATGAGAACTTATAAAATCTTCAAGATGTTTCTCTATCTCTTTTGTATCGTTTTTATAATCTGCAAAATCAATATACAAATACTCCTCATCTTCAAAAGATGAAAGATAATCATACACCAAATAACTCTTTCCACTTTTAGGTGGTCCTAGAATGATAGTATTTTTATAGTCAATCGTTATTTTTCTTTCGTTAAAAACGATTTTATTAAAATTTATATCGTAAATTTGTTCTAATATATTCATTCATTATTATAATATAGTTCCCCTTTATACTATAATTAAACGAATAAATTAAGTCAATCTTAACTAAAATACTCTACTATTACAAAAAAGATTATTAGGTTAGAATTTATGATAAAAATTGATACACAATCACAAGAGTTTCAAGAGGA
>JBATTX010000178.1:0-7158 GCA_049670825.1 Arcobacteraceae bacterium
AAGGGGCTCAAGGTATTTTAGAAAATGCAGAAAAAATTGCATTTAAAGATGAGATGCCTCAAAGATTATAAAAACAGTTAAACTGTTTTAATAATCTATTTTACTTAAATACAAGCCATTTGAAGGAGCTAATGTCCATGATATTAGTTTCTTCTTGTCTAACTGCTCTTTTAACTGCTCAATCGTTAATTTCCCACTAGATATTTTCATAATAAAATCAACTATCATTCTAATTTGGCTTCGTAAATAAGAGTTTGCTTGGAAGTTTAAAACATAGATATCTTTATATTTATAAAATCGTATATTGTAAATCTCTCGTATAGTTGAGTGGGGATCACTACCTTTTTTACTAAAGTATTCAAAGTCATGAACTCCAATAAAATATCTAATGGCTTCTTTTATTTTATCTTCATTAATATTTTCATAATAACTCAGATAATTAGCATTAAAAACAGAGAGTTTTTTTGTGCTCAGTAGATAGCGATATTCTCTTTTTTTTGCGCTAAAACGTGCATGAAAATCATTTGGAACAGATTTGATTTTTCTTACATATATAGAGTTTGGTAGCTGTTTATTTAAAGCTAATGTTAGCTTTGTTAAATCTTTCCAGTAGTCTGGAATTTGACATGAAACAACTTGCTTAAATGCATGTACACCTTTATCTGTTCTCCCACTAAAATCAAGAGTAGTATCAATATTTAATACTCTAAACACCTCTAAAATTTTTGAGTGTATTGTTGGAAAGTCTGGTTGTATTTGAGAACCATTATAATTTGTTCCATCATATGAAATAGTGAGTTTAATTTTCATAACAAAACTTTAATAGTATGGTTTTACTTTTTTGATATAAATTACTATACTTAAAAGAATCCACACAAGGGGTATATAAAAAAGTGGCATAAAGCCTGAGTATGATAATTTAAGAGTGATAACAAAAAAAAGTGTTGTTAAACTCATTGCTAAAAGTGTTGAATGATTTTTTTCATATCTTGGATTATAGTATCCTATATAAATTGCAAAAAACATTGATATAATAGAAAATATAGATGCCAATACATAAAATATAAAATCCGAAGATTTTGCTCTATCATTAAAGATATCTTCCCAATATGCAATTAAATCTTCCAGCGTATTTATGTTACTTGATTGTTTAATTTCATTATTAATAATCATTTTTTTAAAATCTATTTGATTGATAGTATCAGTGATTTTAAATGCTTTTCCTGTATCTAAATTAAGACTTAATGATGAGCCTTGATTGTTCATTGTTGCATAATCTGAAATAATAAAAGTATCAGTAAGTAAGTTTTGTTCAAATAGAACTATATCTTTATATTTTCCTTTATCTTCTTCATTTACATAGATAAGCCAATTACCAAAAGCTTGACCATATTCACTGGCTTTAATATTAAATTGAGCCTCGGTTTTTTTAGTATCTAAAAAGGTACTTTTCATATAATCAGCTTTTGGAATCAAAGCTAAAGATAAAAGTAATAATAAAAATGCAGATAATAACAATGTAGGAAAAAATAGTTTTAAAATCTTAATTGGATTAAGCCCAAAACTTGTAAGAACAATAAGTTCGTATTCACTAGATAGTTTACTAAGTGTTAATACAAGTGCAACAAATATTGATATAGGTAAAGTATAAAATAATATAGTAGGAACTGAATATGAATACAACTCAATGAGTTCTAAAAAATTAATTTGTATAACTGATGTTAAAGAAGCAATTTTTACTAAAAATATAATAGAAGTGATAGTATAGAGTGTTAAAAATATTGGAAAAAAAGTTTGTGAAAAATTTAGAAGTAGATATTTTTTTAATAATTTCATACGATATGTAATCCTTCTAATAATTGTTGTAAGCTGGTTTCATTTATAAATGTTATAAAAAGTCCTAGTGATAAATAAGGGATGAATGGTGTTTCTATCTCTTTTTTCGATACTATATTTACAATTGATGGAATTATAGCAAAAATAGCTGATAAGAATATAGCAAGCATTCCAAATTGTATTCCTAAAATACCTCCTATAACTGCAATAATTGGAATATCACCTTCTCCCATTGCTTTTTGTGTTTTTAAAGATTCATCTTTTAGAAAATATGATTTAATATTTTGCACGTAAAAGGTTACTAGTAATTCAATCATAAAAATTCCACCAGCAAACATGAAAAACAATGAGAGGTTATCTATTTTATACAATGCTAAATACCCTAAAGTTATAATTACTAAAATTACTAATAAATAATCTGGTACAGCTTTATATTTTAAATCAATAAATGATAAAAGTATTAATAGATAGAAAATTATGCTTATGAAGTAAAACTCACTATTTAATCCTAGTTTTTTATATAAAACAATAGTAACTATGCTTGTAATAATTTCAACTATAGGATAGATTAAAGATATTTTGGTTTTACAATTTGAACATTTTCCTTGTAAAAACAAGTATGAAAGAACAGGAATATTTTCATACCATTTTATTGTGTAATTACATTTTGTGCAAATTGATCTTTTTGGATTGATTAATGATATTCCAAGAGGAAGTCTATAGATAAGCATATTTAAAAAGCTTCCTATTACAAGCCCAAAAATTAAGACAATAAACGTGTTATATTCCACCAAATCGTCTTTCTCTATGGTTGAAATCAGAAATAATATCATCAAGTTCATTACTATTAAATTCTGGCCAATATGTTTTAGTAAAAAACATTTCAGCGTAAGCTAACTGCCATAAAAGATAGTTTGAAATTCTCACCTCTCCACTTGTTCGAATAAGTAAATCTACATCTGGAATATTGGCAGTATCTAAACAACTTTGAATATTCTCTTCAGTTATCTCTAAATTTTGTTCAGTAAGTTTTTTAAAAGCTCTAGTTATCTCATCACGGCTACCATAATTCAGAGCTAAAATTTGTGTAAGCCCTGTACATGATGCTGTTTGCTTTTCAGTATCTTTGATGATTTTTTGTAGTTTTGAAGAAAACTTACTTAAGTCTCCTATGGCTTTAAATTTTACATTGTTTTCAAGATAAATAGGAAGTTCACTTTTAAAGTATCTCTCTAAAAGTTTCATTAAAAATTCAACCTCAAGTTTTGGTCTTGACCAGTTTTCTGTGCTAAAAGCATATAAAGTAAGATACTTTACACCAATTTTACTTGAATGTATCGTAATCTCTCTTACCGTTTTCGCACCTCTTTCATGACCTGCTGTTCTTTTTAAACCTTGCTCTTTTGCCCATCGTCCATTTCCATCCATTATCATCGCTATATGAGATGGAATATTTTCTTGTATGCTATTCACTAAACTGCTCTTTTAAATTATTTAATATATTAAATGATACATTTATTTTTGTATCTTTTTCTAATTTTGTTGAATTTTGTTTTGTAATAAGTTCTATCTCATTTGTATTTGCACCAAATGCGTTATTATTATTAATAATATTTAAACACACAGCATCGAGTTTTTTCTTACTTAACATATTTGTTGCATTTATTTTTGCAATACTTTCATCAAGTTCCGCTTTAAATCCAACACAAAAGATTCCATCTTTCTCTACTGAATTTAAAATATCAATATTTTTTGTAAGAGATAATTCCCATGAATCTCCAATACTCTCTTTTTTCAGTTTTCCATTTTGTGGATATTGTGGCACATAATCACTCACTGCTGCCACACTAAAAAAGTAAGGCTTTTTTTGAATAAGTTTAACATTACTATCATCCATTAGTGTTGCATCTGAAAGTTTCCCTTTTTTTGCAACTTTAAGACTACTTTGTGTGTACTCAAACATCTCATTTGTACTTTGTACATAGATAGTGTGTATCTGATTTGGAATATTAATCTCTTTTGTTGTGATTAAACAAACATCAGCACCTTTGTAGTATAAAGCAGTTGCCAAATTTGCAGCCATTTTTCCACTACTAAAGTTACTGATATATCGTACATCATCTATTTTTTCTATTGTTCCACCACCAGTTAACACAACTTTTCTATTTGCCCAATAACTGTCTTGTAAAAGTTCATGAAGAGTTGCATGAAAAATATCTTCATATTCCGCCATCGCTCCATCTCCTACATCTCTACATGCTAACTCTTTAGTTTGTGTTTGGATCTCTTTATAATTGCAAAGTTTTAACATTTTTAAATTTGCTTTAGTTAAAGGATTGTTTATCATATTTGTATTTGCTGCAGGAGCTAAAAGTTTAACATCTGGATATGCTAATGCCGTTTGTGTAAGAATGTTATCTGCTATTCCATTTGCAAGTTTATTAATAGTATTAGCACTAGCAGGAGCTATTACAAAAATATCTGCCCACTTTCCTATTGCTATATGATTATCAATACTTTCTTTACTCCAGTTTTCATTTTCATCATCTAAAATGGTGTTTTGAGAAACAGTCTCAAATGTTAAAGCAGTGATAAATTTTTTTGCACTTTTAGTCATGATTATTTTTACATTGGCACCCGCTTTGACATAAAGTCGCACAAGCTCCAATGTTTTGTATATAGCGATACTTCCTGTAACACCTACAAGAATATTTTTATTTGTTAAAAGTTGCATATTCAATCCCAAATTGTTTTATATAATATATAAGATTGTAGCTAATTTTATATTAGATATTTATTCGAGTTTTGTTTTACTTACTATGATACCATCATTGTCTGCATAAAGAAAAGTACCCACTTCAAAAGTAACATCCCCAAAGATCAAAGTTTCATTTAAAATGGCATCATGCTTTTTTTGACTTTTAAAGGGATATGTTCCTAATGCCCAAAGACCAACAGGGATTTGAAGTGTTTGGTGAGTATCTCTTACATATCCATTGATAATGATCCCTTTCCAATTGTTTTTGTAAGCATAGTTCATAAGTGTTTCTCCCACAACAGCACAGTATTTTCCGACTACATCTACAACACAAATTTTGCCATCACCTTTTGTATCTCGTAAAAGTTCAACTAAAGCTTTGTTGTCTTCAAATAATTTGATGGTTACAATTTCCCCTTTACACATAGCAATCCCTCCATAAGAGTTATAGTTTGGGTTAAGTACTTGTACCTCATTTGGGTGTTTGTCACATATGTCAGCTGTATATGATTTCATTGAAAATCCTTTAGAAATATTTATAATATCCTACACTAAAATTTATTAAATATATCGTAAATATTGTATTTCCCTTAAATCTTTTTATTAACTTCTTTAAGATATAATCGACTAATTTTGGGAAGATGAGAGGTAAGATGAAAGTTGTTATAGGTGTGGTGGGTAACGATATCCATGTAGTTGCAAATAGATTGATTGATATCTCTTTACAAAGTAGAGGATATGAGGTATTTAACTTAGGGGTGAATACATATTTAGAAGAGTTTATTGATGCTGTTATTGAAACAGATGCAAAAGTTCTTTTAATTTCATCATTAAATGGAGAAGCTGAAGGATGGTGTAGAGATCTTTTAGTTTTAAAAGATAAATATAAACTTGATGATGTGATCTTTGTTATTGGTGGAAACTTAAGTGTTGGAGAGGGTGATGAAAGTCAAATTGTTCCAAAATTTAAAGAGTATGGATTTGATTTAGTGTTTCATCAAAAAGACTTGATGGAAGGGCTTGATGATTTGAATGCTTTTGTTCAAAATAAGTTTGGAGGAGTTAACTAATGAGTTTATTACAACGAGATAGAGATATTATTCTTTCAAATGAATATGTAGATAATTTTGATTTCGCAGAAGTTGAAGAGTTTGTAAAAAATGCAAGCAAAAATTTATTTATTTCACATAAGTTTAAAACAAATAAAAACAAAACTTTAGTACAACCTCGTGGTGGATTTCCAACATACGATAAGATGTATGCATTGTATGAACAGTTTGCTCCTGTAGTTGATGTATTACCTATGACAATTGATTCACATACAAGACTCAATGACTATGGAAGTGCAGCTAAGATGTTACGACTTTCAGAAGAAACAGAAACTGATCTTCTAAATGGATATCCTTTGATAAATCATGGATATAGAAATACACGAAAAATGGTAACACATTTTGATACACCGGTTAGTTTACGACATGGTACTCCTGATGCAAGACTACTTATTGAACTTGCAATTGCTAGTGGTGTATTTGAGATAGAAGGTGGACCAATTACATATATTCTTCCATACTCAAAAAACTTTCCACAAGATAAAGCATTTTTATACTGGAAACATGTAGAAAGAGTATGTGCAAAATACTCAACTCTCAATGAACCAATAAATAGAGAATCATTTGGACCATTAACTGCAACATTAGTGCCACCATGTATTACTATAGTAATACAAATAGCAGAGATGTTATTATCTCTTGAAGAGGGTGTAAAATCATTCTCTGTATCTTTTGCACAAACTGGTTCTTTAAATCAAGATTTAGTAACATCAAAAGTTTTACGAAAACTAGCTACTAAGTATGCTCACCAAATAGGTGTAACTGATGCAACAATCAATTTAGTATATCACCAATGGATGGGAGCTTTCCCACGAGATAAGTTTAAATCAGATTCTTTAATCAATGCAGGTGCTATGATAGCAGGTATGGTTGGTGCTGATAAAATTATTACAAAAACAAGAGCTGAAGCATTTGGTATTCCTACTAAGGAGGATAATGCACAAGCTGTTGCAAATGTTCAATATACTTTAAATATGTTACGAGGTATTCCAAACTTTGTAGATGAGGAAGAGGAAGAAAATCTTACAAATCAAGTTAATGAGATATTTGAAGCAATTTTCAATGACAAAGCAGACACTTTATGGAGAAAAGTTTTTAACTCTATTAAAAATGGAATTATTGATGTTCCATTCTCTCCACATATCATAAACAACAATGAACTTATCACAGTAAGAGATAAACAAAGTAATATAAGAATATATAAAAAAGGAAAACTGCCTATTAGTGATAAGAGTTTTAAATATGAACAATCAAAAATAGACCTTGGGGAAAATCCAGATTCAGTAGTAAATCAAATAATTCATGATATTGGGGTGATGTTATAATGGATAATACAAAAATGTTAATAGATGTAGGAAGTACATATTTTAAAGTAGCTACACAAAATGGTATATCACATCATTTTAGAAATTTTGATAAAAATATTTATGATGATTTAGTTTTTAAATGTGGTGA
>JBATTX010000179.1:0-1577 GCA_049670825.1 Arcobacteraceae bacterium
CTATCTCAGTGGCTAATATTTTTAAACCATACGAAGCCTCTTCAAGTGCTCCACCCTCTTGTATAAACAAAGTTCTAGTATCTAAAGACAAAGAATTTTTATCAAAATTTTCATCTACAATAAGATCCATACCATTATTTAAGGCATATTTATAATTACCTTGAGGATTTTCTTTTAGATATGAGGCAAGGTGATTTGTATAATAGATAAAATTCCATTTTTTTAGTTTACACAAAACAGATAAACTATACATAGCATTTGACTGATTTGAACCATGGCTTATAAGTGTTGTTACACCATCAAAATCCTGCTCTAAAAAATAAAAAAATTTTCTTGCTTTATTTCCTGAAAAATCTTTGTGTAAGAGATCATCTCTTTTGATTAAAAAAGATCTATTTTGAAATGTTATTTGTTCTATTGGGGAGTTTTTAATATTCATTGTGGGCATAAAAAAAGGCAAGTATCAAAATGACACTCACCTTTTAAACTGTGTAAAATTTTTATTAGAATTTTCTTAATTCTTTAATTTTTGCAGCTTTACCTTTTAATTCTCTTAAGTAATGTAATTTAGCTCTTCTTACTCTACCTCTTCTTAATACTTCAATAGTTTTTAAACTATCAGAGTATAATGGGAAAATTCTTTCTACACCGATTCCGTTTGCACCAATTTTTCTAATTGTGAATGTATTTGAAACACCTTCACCTTTTAGAGCAATAACGATACCTTCGAAATTTTGAATTCTAGTTTTAGCACCTTCTTTAATCTCAACACCTAATCTAAGTGTATCACCAGCTCTAAATAAAGGAATCTCTTTAGATTCAACTTGTGCAGCTTCAAACGCAGCAATGTATTTATTTTTCATTTTCTTTTCCTTATTTCGGGGGTATGTGTCCTTTTAAATACCCAAAGTGCCCCATTTATGGTCTAAAATACTGAGTTTTGCATTTAGACAGCTTAATTTTTAAGTGGCGAATTTTAGCATGATTACCCTTTAATAATTCTGAAGGTACACTTAAACCTCTAAATTCAACCGGTTTCGTAAAAGATGGAGCTTCTAGTAAAACTTCCGCTTCCTCATTTTGGTTATAGCTCTCATCTGTTAATGACTCCATATTTCCCAAAACACCCTCTACATTTCTACTAATTGCATCTGCCATAATAAGTGATGGAAGTTCTCCCCCAGTTAAAATATATTCACCTATACTAAATACTTCATTTGCGTATTGTTCGATTACTCTCTCATCAATACCTTCATATCGTCCACTTACCATCACAATATTTTTTTTCTTTGCTAATCTTTTAGCATCTGATTGATTAAATGGTTTAGCAGCTGCTAAAGGAAATATTATATATGCATCTTTATCTTTTTGTTTTATCTCATCTAACACATCAAAAAGTGGTTGTGGAAAGATAAGCTGACCAGCACCTCCTCCACACAATGTATCATCTACTTTTTTGTGTTTATTTGTTGTGTAGTCTCGAGGATTATAAAACTCATAATTTATCAGTTTATTCTCTACCGCTTTTTTTAAAATAGAATCTTTGAAATATGGTTCTATCAGATTTGGAAATAATG
>JBATTX010000180.1:0-6295 GCA_049670825.1 Arcobacteraceae bacterium
GCTTCTTCTATTGTTTCTTGTGAAACATCATCTTTAAGTGCATTTGTAATAAGCATCAAAGCTCCATCACCTACAAAATTTTGATATGCATCTAAGGGATGTGTTTCATGACCTATTTTTTCTAAAACTTCATTGGTACACAAAGCGATATCTTTAATAGAATCAATAAGTGTCCCATCAAGATCAAATATTACAGCTTTTTTTTTCAAAATTGTCCTTTTATAAGAGAGTATTTACTATTTTATATTATAATAAGTTATATTTGATTTAAAAATAAAAGGTAGTTTATGAATTATAACGACACGTTATTAGATTCTATTATGAATATCCCCAACACACTTATTTATGCAGTTGATACTAGTTATCGTTACACTTCATTTTCTAACCAATATATCCAAAGCATTCAAAGAGATTTTGAGATTACCCCTCTGATAGGAATGTCTATTTTAGATGTAGTAAAAACTGATGAACACAAGGCAAGAATAGAAAAAAATCTAAACTTTGCTTTGAATAATGAGTATCACACAGATTATGAAGTTCATAATACAAGTGTAGTGGAGATAAAATATTCGCCGATAAAAAAAGATGATGAGATTATAGGAGTAATTGCTATCAAAAATGTTGTTATTAACAATTATAGTAAGTGGTTTCAACATTTTAGTGATATAAAAATTTTTGAATCAATCACAAATATCATTAAAGCAGGTGTTGTACTAGTTGATCCCTTTCAAAAAGATATGCCTTTGATATTCGTAAATGATACTTTTGTTACGATGACAGGATATTCCAAAGAGGAAGCTATTGGTAAAAATGCTCGATTTTTACAAGGTGATTTTGTAGATCAATCACCAAAAACTGAACTAAAAAAAGCACTTAAAGCGCATAAATCATGTGAAGTAGAACTCAAAAACTTTAGAAAAGATGGAACACCTTATTATAATCTTTTAAATATTACACCACTTTTTGATGATAAAGGGAAACTTTTGTATTTCATTGGAATACAATTTGATATAACAAACTCAATAGAATATCGAAAAGTAAGTACAATTAAAAGATTAGCAGAAGGGTTGACTCATGAGATAAATACAGCAATGTCTCCAATAAAAGGACATATGGAGATGCTGCAATATGATATTGAAGCTATTGATGATGAAAAAACAAAAGAATATATGCTTGATAGTTTACGAAGTATTAAAAAAAGTAAAAAAATTATTGAAGATATCAGTAATAGCTTACACTATTTTTGTTGTACAAGCAAACAAAATGATGAAAAAATAGGTATTTTAGAAACACTTGAATTAGCTCTAAAAGAGTTCCAAGACAAAATAAATTCAAATGCAATAAATTTAGAGCTCAATATTCTTAATGATATTAAAATAGATGTAGAAAAAGAAGCAATTGTACACCTATGGATGATTCTTTTAGACAATGCAATTGATGCAGTGAATGAAAATGACACTTCAAAAAATATTAATATAACTGTGACAAAACTAGATAAAAAAATAGAAATAATTTTTCAAGACAATGCAAATGGAATTCATCCTGATATTCAAGAAGATATTTTTAAAGCACTTACAAAAAATAAAGAGTATGGAGGCATTGGAATAGGGCTTTTTGTAGCAAAAGCCATTGTCGAAAATAATAATGGAACAATCACTTTTACAACATCAAAGGAAGGTACTAAATTTATTGTTACTTTAGAAACTATCTAAAGATTGTTTTTCAAGTTTACTAATAAAATAATAAGTAATATATGATAAAATGGATTACGATAATTTTAATAGGAGATTATGATGCACTTAGATAACGAAATGACACGAAAAGAGATAGAAAGTAGAGAAGAAGATATACAAGAACAATTAGAAGCTCTTTTTAAAAAAAATATGAAAATTACAGATTGGGATGTACCTGAATCAAATGACCAGCAAGCAGCAGAGATGATCATTGAAATATTAGAAAAAAAATTGAGTGTTATTAAAACTGATGTCCAAAATGGTAAATATAAGTATTATTAAAGTAACTTTTCTTTTAATTTTTAGGTATTTTTGGTACAATTTATAAATCTTATAATCAGGAGAGTTTAACTTGACACAGATAATTGATGGAATTTTTAACAGTGTAAAATATTGGCAAAAGAAAAGTTTATTATTACAAGCTATTCATCCTGATTACTATCGTAATAAGAACATTATAATAAGACTTCTAGGGGTTACTTCTCAAAGTATATCTCGTGAAAACGAAGCTAAAAAAGATATGTGGAACCATATGATTTTTAATGAAAATCTAGGTGATGATATTTTGAAACAGGTTGATAAAACAATACTTGATGATATAGAGTTTGTTAAATCAGCAGTAGGAAAATATAATAGAACATACATATATGCAAGTCATCGTTTAAAAGCAAGTAGAGAAGTTGCATTGCTAGCAGCAATGGCTGAAAAAGATGATGAACCAAATACTTTTAAACATCCAATTTTAAAATATATGCCAGAGTTATTCAGAAAAGACAATGAAATATCTGTCATAGCAACTACAAGAAATATTAACAATCTTCAACATGCTGAAACTTTGCGAAAAAATAAATATTTTATAATGGATATGATGAATCTTATTGATGATACTAATATGAAACAAAAAATATTAAGACTTATTGACCCTGACCTTTTAAATGACAAAAAATTTGTGAGCCGTTTAGGGTGTTTTGATAATATGTGTGAAAAGTTTCAAGGTGATGTAGAATTTGTATCATCTGCTGTACGGCATGATTTATCTATACTCAAAAAAACAGAACTTTTTGATGAGTCGATTATAAAAGGGGCATTAAAAAATAATGACATTTACTCCTCAAAAGAGAGTGTTATTTGCGCAATTTTTCGTTATATAGAAAGATTTAATACTAGTTACGAAGAATTAGATAGTAAGATAAAAGATAAACGAATCTTACATAAGCTTTTTTGGGATATGGGCGAGACTATATCTGATGAGTTTATTTAACTATGAATGATTTTACAAAACGTTTAACGGTATTATTTTTTAAAGAACCTGAATCAAAATGTCATGAATTCTTTGTGAGTCTTTTTGCAAATGTTTTTTGTGTAAATACAAATGATGAAGCAATCCGTATCTATAAAGAACATAATATTGATCTTACTATCTTTGAACTTGAAACACAAGTGGAGGAAAAGCTTCATTTTTTAAGTATGTTAAAAAAAGAGAATCTTTTTTCTTTAGCTTTGATAATCTCAAAAAACAAAAACTTTGAAGTGTTATCTACGGCTATTAAGATAGGAATAGATAGTTATCTACAAGCTCCAGTTACTGAAAAATCTTTTTTTAATGAAATAAAAGATTTGGAAAAAAAATATACCTTATTTGAACAATGTAAAGATGATCGTGAAAATCTTAATCTTCTTAAGCAATATCAAGATATTACAGATAAAAGTTCTATTATCTCTAAAACTGATCGGTCAGGACGCATCACGTATGCCAATGATAATTTTTGTCAAATATCTGGTTACACAAAAGATGAATTAATTGGACGAAATCATAATTTAGTTCGCCCGATTGATACTCCCAAAGATCTTTACAGAGATATGTGGGATACTATCAAAAGAAAAAAACAACCTTGGAGTGGAATATTAAAAAATATATCTAAAACTGGTGAACTTTATTATGTAAAATCTACGATTACTCCACTTTTAGATAGAGATGGAAATATTATTGAGTATATTGCATTAAGACAAAACATAAGTTCAATCTTGACTGATAAAAAACACTTTTTAGATAAAATAGAATCAAATATTATGTCAGTACTTATAATGGTTCAAATAGAAGAGTTCGATATGTTAGAAAAATTTCATAGTCTACATGTTATTGACCAAATTGAAAAACTCTTTGGGTATAAACTGATAAATTATTTGCCATCGTCGTATAAATTTGAAAATGTATATAATTTAGATGGTGGAAAGTATGCTTTACTTACTGAATTTGATAACTTTTTAGAGTCAGCTGTACACTTAGAAACTTATTTAGAAGATTTTGTAAATAATGTGAAAAAATCACGTCTGAATATTGATGGAATTGAATATGATATCAATATATCTTTGAGCTATTCTTTAGGGAAACATATGATTTATGAAGATGCGAAGTCTGGTTTAGATATGGCAATTGATAAAAATATTGCTATTTGTAGAGCAAATGATTTTTCTATAAAAGACCAAAGAGAAGCAAAGAAAAATTTAGATGTTATAAAAATGGTAAAAGAAGCTTTAGATAATTTTAAAATTGTTTCATATTTTCAGCCAATTATTAACAATAAAACAAAACAAATTGAAAAATATGAATCTTTAGTAAGGTTAATTGATAGTAGTGGAAAAGTTATCTCACCTTACGAATTTTTAAGTATTGCTAAAAGGGGTTCTTATTACAACAAAATTACAAAAAGAGTTTTGGAAAACTCATTTGCAATGTTGAAAAATGTTACTACTGAACTTTCTATTAATCTTTCAACATTAGATGTAGAAAAAGATGAAACAAGAGAAGAGATTTATTATTTATTGCATGAACATCAAGAACATGCACACAGAATTGTTTTTGAACTTTTAGAAGATGAGAGAGTAAAGGATTTTAAAAGTATTAAAAACTTTATTAAAAAAGTGAAATCATTGGGAGTATCTATTGCTATTGATGATTTTGGAGCTGGATACTCTAATTTTGAAAGATTATTAGAGTTTGAGCCAGATATACTGAAGATTGATGGCTCTTTAATAAAAAATATTATAGCAGATGAATATAGTAAAAATGTTGTAGAAACAATTGTTGCTTTTGCTAAGAGACAAAATATAAAAACCATAGCTGAATATGTAGAAAATAAAGAGATATTTGATTTTTTAAATGATTTGGGTGTGGATTACTCACAAGGTTATTATTTCGGTAAACCTGAATCTTTGACACTATAATATTAAATTATAATATTATGTGTCAAAACTCCACTTTTTTTATAACTATTACTTTTATTTAAAAATTTTAATTAAAAAACTTTATATTAAATTAATTTGATGTATACTATTCGTAAAAATAAATACATAGGATCTACAATGTCAACAGAATTAATTCTCGCATCTGTAATTTTTGTATCTATTGGTTGTATCTTGGTTGGTGTATTTGTGTTAACACAATTCATCGGACCGAATAACAAAAACCCAAAGATCAAAAATACTGTTTACGAAAGTGGTGTCTCAAACCCCGTTGGAAATACAAATATAAGATTTTCTATTAAGTTTTACTTAGTAGCAATTCTTTTTGTATTATTTGATGTGGAAATCATTTTTATGTTTCCTTGGGCTGTAAATATTAAAGAACTAGGATATCTTGGGTTGTTTGAGATGTTTATGTTTATGGGATTATTATTTGCAGGATTGATTTATATTTATAAGAAAAAGGCATTATCATGGGATTAGGCGCAGAAGCAAGCTTAGGGGATTCAATAGTTACAACAAAATTGGATCATGCAATTAACTGGGGAAGATCATACTCTTTATGGCCAATGATTTTCGGAACAGCATGTTGTGGAATTGAGTTTATGAGTGTTGCGGGAGCAAAATACGATCTATCAAGATTTGGGGCAGAGGTTGTACGGTTTTCTCCAAGACAAGCAGATTTATTGATTGTTGCTGGAACTATATCGTATAAGCAAGCTCCAATTTTAAAGAAAATTTATGAACAAATGTGTGAACCAAAATGGGTAATCTCAATGGGTGCATGTGCATGTTCTGGTGGTTTTTATGACAACTACACAACACTTCAAGGGATTGATGAGATTATTCCAGTTGATGAGTATATAGCAGGGTGTCCTCCAAGACCAGAAGCTGTACTTGATTCAATTATGAGAATACAAGAAAAATCTAAAGACGAGTCTCTTTTAAAAGATAGAATTAAAGACTATAAAGGATATTTAGATGCTGAAGTGTGATATGTTAATTGAAGCAAAAGATTTAAAATCTACAATAACAAAACTCAAAAAAGAGGAAAACTATGTTCTTTTATTAGATATTACTGTTGTAGATTATTCTGAATTTCCTGATGTAACACCATCAAGATTTGCAGCTATTTATATTTTAAGAGATGGTTCTTTTAAAAAAGAGATAACAATAAAAGTATTTGTTGATGATGATACTTTAGAATTAGATTCGATTACAGACTTATATCTTTCTGCAAATTGGGCTGAAAGAGAAACTTATGATCAGTATGGTGTAAAATTTAAAGGTCATCCAAATCTTAAAAGACTTCTAAATCA
>JBATTX010000181.1:0-12531 GCA_049670825.1 Arcobacteraceae bacterium
ATGACACAGTTCAAATAAATGGTAATATTGGAAGTAGTATAGATCTAGGAAGTGGAGATGATAGTATTAAAATTTCCAACAACGCGAACTTTAATAGCAATAATAAAGATTCAAGCGGTAGACCAATTATTGATGGTGGTAGTGGAACAGATTCTCTTTATCTTGAAGGTAAATCAACAGATTATATTATTGTAGATGATTCTGGAACAAAGTTATCCTTAAGTGAATATGCAACATTGAATCAAAATGGTACAGGAGCTTCTGGAAATACTGAATTTAAGATTTATAAAGATGGGCAATCAGAGAATCAAGCCCTTATAGTAAAAAATATTGAAAATATTGTCTTTGAAGGTGATAATGCTTCTATAAATACTGAAACTACATATCAATACAAAATTAACTTAGACGCAGATTTAACAGATACAGATGGAAGTGAATCTTTAAGTGATATCACACTTAATAATGTACCAGAAAATACAACATTGGCATATGAAAATGGAACACAAATAGCGCAAAATAGCAATGGAAGTTATACTATTACTCCAGATGCAAATGGTGATGTAACTGTAACTTTATCATCTCAAAGTGAACTTGATGAAAATAGTTTAAATTCTATCATATCATCTGTTAGTTCTGTAGAATCAAATGGTGGAGATACAAGTAGTACAACAGATACAAATATGACTGATTATACACAAGATATAGATGGTGGAGCTGATGACAAATTTACTGTAGATTTTGATAATATAGAACTAGATTTTGACAATATAAGTGCAACAAATGTAGAAACACTAGATTTAGGTACTGGCGATAGTAATAATATTAATGTGACAAACATCGATATTAGTGATGTATTAAATATGACAGATGAACATGAACTTACTATCTTAGGTGATGAGGGAGATACTGTTGCACTTGATTCAAATGTTTGGCAAAGTAGTGGTACTGAAACAATTTCTGGAAATGAATTTAACACATTTACATCAACAGCAGACAATGGAATAGATGAGATTAAATTGATTATTGATTCACATGTTGATGTGGTAAATGGTTAGTAGAGTTCGTACTCTACTTAAGGAGATAATATGATAAAAATACAAGATAGTAACAAAAAAATTATTTCAATTGGTCACTATAAAGTAGTAAATATTTTACTATCTAATGCTGATAAAGATATTTTTGAAGTTCAAGATTTAAAAGATCATTCTAAACTTTATACATTAAGAATTTTAAAATCAAATCAAAATCCAAAACAAATAGATAATGAAATAGAAATTTTGAATTTATTAAACCCTTATAAAGAGACATTATATTTTTACAAGCTAGAAATTTTTTCAGATAAGTTACTTTTTATCTTTGATTATATCAGTGGAAAAAATCTTTTAGAGTTGTGTTTAGAAGATAAAGAAGTATTTGATTTAAAAAACTTAAAACATTTTATGAAAAGCATGCTACGAATTTTATCAATATATAAAGATAATAATATATTGCATAACAATATAAAACCAGAAAATATTCTCTTTGATGGTAAAGATTTTTATCTTATAGGTTTAAGTAAAGCACAAATCGATATCAATTTAGATCAAAAAAGTGACTACTATGACTTTATATCAGTAATATACTTTTTAGTAACTGGAAAAAATTATGAAATCGAATATTATATACCGAATAATATAGAAGAAAATATTTTTACAATATTTAAAAAAGTTCTTGAAAATAAAGAAAATATTACAAAAGAAGAGCTCTTGGGTTATATAGATAAGATATAAAATTATTTTAACTTTAGGTATACTTTAGTATAATATAATTAAAATAAAATACCTAGGATAATTTGTGGTACACAAGCAACAATTACCAAAACGGATTAAAGGTTTTTTACCTTTAAAAAGTATATTTGTAATATTTTTCTCTGTTATTGTAGCGTTGATAGTTTATTTGTCAAATAACGTTTTTACAAAAATTACACATGAATATAAAACCTCCGTATACGAAGAGGTAAGTGATAAGATTCTAAAAACGTATCAAGTTTTACTCGATGAAAAAATCAACAACTCTTTTCTCTTAGCTTCTACTATGTCTAAGAATAATGAAATCAAAAGATTTCTACTCAATAGCAAAACTTCAAATTTAGATTTGAAAAATATTTTAGAAGATATGCACACCAAAAAAGAGTATGTAAATATAAGAATAGAGATTATATCAGAAGATGGAATAAGTTTAAAAAAAAGTTGGAGCAATACACACGGAGAAAATCTAGCTGATGAAAATATTCAGGTGCAGTCACTTTTGATAGAGCAAAAATCAATCACTACAATGCAAGCAACAAAAAATGGAATGTTTTTAACAAATATAATTCCAGTGTATGATGAAACTGATGTAATAGGTTTTTTTAAAATGGATATGCAATTAGATGATATGTCATCAAAGTTTGAAAAAGAGGGTTATAAATCTATTATTTTACTTAATAAAAATGACTCATCAAAGATTATTCAAGAGATATCTTATTCTAAAAACTTTATTGATGATATTTATGTTGTTAATAAAAATGCAGATAGTTATCTTATGAAAATAATTAAACAAAGTGGAGTTGATGAATATTTTTTAAATACATGGACTAATCGATATAAAATAGATACCTCAAGCGGGTATCTTATATCGAAACTTGAACTGAATAATATTGATGGTTTAGTCATTGCCGATATATTTATTTTTAAAAATAGTGATGAGATAGAGTTTAAAAATATAAAAGTTATACAAGAATCACACTTGGCAACTACAGCATTTATTATACTATTTATAGCATTTTTTTTATACATTATTTATGCGATTTCTAAAACAAAAATATTGGATAAAGAAAATAGATTATTAATCATAGAAAATGATGAATTAGTAACAAAAACAAATGAGATGGATTATAATGATAAAAAATTAGAAAATCTGTTTAATATGCAACCAAACTTAATGATTATGCATAATGGCAAAGAGATAACCCATGCAAATCAAAGATTTATGGGATTTTTTAATCGTTTTGAAACATTTAATGGATTTCGTCAAAAACATAAGTGTGTAAGTGAACTCTTTAAAGCATACAATGCACCAAATTATATCCAAAATGACAAAATTGAGGGGATATATTGGATTGATTATATTTTGGAAAATCCAAAAAGGCTTTATAAAGTCGTGATTCCATATAAAGATAGTAGAATGGAAGAGGAACACCACTTTATTATAAAATTAAATGAGATGAAATATGCAGGTAAAGTAGATGAGCGTCTTATTATTGTAGCTCTTGTTGATATTACACAAGATTTAGTTAACTATAAAAATATAGCAAAAGATGAAAACAATGATTAATAAATATATATTGGTAGTTTTACTCTGTGTAACATCATTGTATGCTTCAAATAAGGCATTTGATGAAGATGTGAAGAAGTATTTAGAAAATGATTTTTATAAGTATGGAATAGTATATGATAAGAAGAAGAGTAAAATTAGTTTTATTGAAACAGAGATGCTTTTTGAAAATGGTAAAAATAGTTTAAGAAAACCGTTTAAAATGATTATTGATAGATTTTTCCCTCGTTATTTAGAGCTTTTGATAAAGCATAAAATAAACATAAAAGAGGTGATTATAAAAGGGCATACATCTTCATTAAATAGAGCATCAAGTTCATATAAAAGAAAGTTTTATCTAAACAAAATTTTATCTCAAAAAAGGGCAGATATTTTTTTTAATTATATGAAAAAAATGCCTAATGAGTATGTGCAAAAAAATATTAACTGGATAGAAAAAATATTTACTGCACAAGGTATGTCTTCATCAGATTTAATCTCTGACGAAAACGGAGTAGAGGATACTGAAGCATCAAGAAGAGTAGAGATTCAAATTGTATTTAACCAAAAGTTACAATATATACGAAAAAGTTCAAATATTATAAAATCACAATACTCAGATACAAAAAAATTAAAAACATATGTTCAAAGATTACTAGAAGAAAGTGATACTTTGCAAGAAAAGTTTAATTTACTCAAATCTTTTGAGGCAGATATTAAAATTGCACAAGCTGCTTTTAATCCAACAGTAACGTTAAATGCAAAATATACAGACTATACACAATCAACTCCTGATAATTTTACAGATACAGTAAGTAGAGATATTACTTTTCGATATAACGTTTTTAATGGATTTAAAGATCTTCAAGAAAAAAACATTAGAAAATACAACTATAAAATAAATGAATATTTAAATGAACAAATCGAGGGAGATTTAGTTTATTCTTTAGTTGAAGCTTTTATAAATATCAAAAAACAAAAAGACACGTTAGAATTGTCAAAACTTAATTTAGAAGATTATGATTTGTGGATAGCAAAAGAAGATATAAAATTTCAAAATGGAATGATATCATTACGAAATTATGCCAAAATTCAAAGTAGAGATACAACACAGCGTATGAATTATAGAGAGATTCATAAGCAGTATAGAGATACTATTAGTACTTTTAGAAGGTATTTGGATTTTAATCAAAAAGATATTGAAAAATTTGAAGATCTTTACCCAGATCACAAATATATAAATAACAAAGATATTGCATATTTTGATATAAAAAAATATTCACCATACGTAAAAGAAGCAAAACAAAATATTCAAATATACAATGAAAAACTTCTTCAAAGTAAAGTAAATTTTTATCCTACAGTGAATGTTATTGCGAAAAAAAGTGTTTTGGATGAAAACTATGCTTCAGCTGCAACTATATCAACAAAAGAAACATCAGTAGCTCTAGAAGCTTCTTTAGAGTTATATTCAGGTGGAAAAGACAGCGCAAATTATGAAAAGAAACTGTTTGAATACAGAGAAAAAATGGCAAAAAAAGAGGAAGTTTTTAGAGACGTTAAATATAAATTGGATCTAGCGTTTAATAGATATGATTTAACTTTAGAAAAAGAAAAGTTACTTCAAACACTTATTAAAAAAAGAGAAGATTCACTTCTTGGTGCTTCTTATGATTATAAATTTGCAAAAATAGATGCAAATGGGCTTTTGGATACTGTTGATGATTTATATATTGCAAAAAAAATGTATATAGAAAATAAGTATGAAAAGCTATTAAGTCAATATAAAATTTTAAATGTTATAGGTGTTTTAAAAAATACTATACTGGAAATGCAGAATAAGGATGTAAAGTGACAACGTTTAGAAAACACATAAAAAGCTCAGTATTAGATTCACTTGTAATATTCTCAAAGCTACATGGTAAAAGATACAGTGCTGAGGTATTAAGTGAGGGATTACCAATAGCAGAGGGTGAATCAGCTCCAAAACTTTTTTCAGTAAAACCTGATGGTTCAAGAGGCTTATTTGGTAGAGCTGCAAAAAGAGCTGGTTTTAAGACAAGTGTAACAAAAATTGCAATGAATAATATAAGTAGTCTTGTTCTTCCTTGTATTATTTTACTTAAAACTGATGATCCAAATGAGGTAAATTCTTGTATTTTAGAATCATTTGATGATGCACGAGAATATGCTTATGTTATTTTACCTGAAGTTGGTGAGGTTGTAAGTAAGGTTAAAATATCAGATTTAGAAGAAGAATATTTTGGAATGGCATTCTTTTTAAAAAGAGAATATCGTTTTGAATCTGACGATTTTAAACTTATTGACAATAAACAAAAACACTGGTTTTGGGATACGATTCACAGTATAAAATATATCTATAAAGATGTTTTATTGGCTTCTTTAGTGATCAATATTTTTATGATTGCAACACCTATTTTTACAATGAATGTATATGATAGAGTTATACCTACTGGTGCTTTTGATACCCTTTGGATATTTGCTTTAGGGGTTATTGTCGTTTATATAATTGATTTGGGTCTGAGGTTTGTACGAACTTATTTGCTTGAAGTTGCAGGTAAAAAAGCAGATATCATTATGTCATCAATCATTTTTGAAAAAGTAATGGACTTGAAAATTTCATCTATACCTAAACCAGTGGGTTCATTTGCAAATGTGTTAAAAGAGTTTGAATCAATAAGAAGCTTTATGGCATCAAGTACAATCGCTATCTTAATTGATTTACCATTTGTATTTATCTTTTTATTTACAATTTTTTATATAGCAGGTAACCTTGTATGGATTCCAGTTGTTTCAATATTTATAATTATTATCTATACATACAGTATCAAAGATAAAATGCTTGAGAGTGTAAAACAAACTTCAGGTGCTGCTTCTTTAAAAAATGGTGTTTTAATAGAATCAATTTCAAATTTAGAAACTTTGAAAAGTTTAAATGCGTTGAGTTTGTTTCAGTATAAATGGGAAGAAGCTACAGGTGAGATTGCAGATAAAGGAATTAAAACAAAAACCTTATCAGCAGCTATTGGTACAGTATCAGGCTTTGTAACACAACTTAATACAGTACTTTTAATTATTTTTGGTGCATATATGATAGATATGCAGATGATAACTATAGGGGCATTAATTGCTACAGTTATTATGTCTGGACGAGCTTTAGGACCTATGGGACAAGTTGCAGGGATGATAGCATATTATCAACATATTCAAAGTGCATATGATTCAATAGAAAATGTAATGGGACTAGAAAGTGAACATCCAGAAGATAAACAATTTGTACGACGTCCTGCATTTAAAGGGAATATAGAGTTTAAAAATGTGACATTTTCATATCCAGGTACAGAATTTAAACAACTTATTGATGTAAATATTAAAATCAACGAGGGTGAGAAAGTTGCTATTTTAGGAAAAGTTGGAAGTGGAAAATCTACTCTACAAAAGCTAATTTTGGGATTTTACTATCAAGATGAGGGTTCAGTATTAATTGATGGGATTGATGTACAACAAATTGATCCAGTTGAAATACGATCAAACATATCATATATGGCACAGGAAAATGTATTGTTTGCTGGAACAGCAAGAAGCAATATTACTATTAAAAATAATAAATTAGGTGATTATGAACTTTTGAGGGCTGCTGATATGAGTTGTGCTTCTGATTTTATAAACAAGCATCCAAAAGGTTTTGAGCTTCCTATTGTAGAAAAAGGTGAAAATTTATCTGGTGGTCAAGCGCAGGCTATCACCTTAGCTCGAACACTTTTAGATGATAGTAAACTTTTTATTTTAGATGAACCTACAAAATCATTTGATAGTGGAACCTCAAAAAGAGTAATTAAAAATCTTAAAGAGATTATGCAAAATAAAACATTGATTTTAATTACTCATACACCAGCAGATTTAGAATTGGTTGATAGAATTATAGTTATGGATAGTGGAAAAGTGGTTATAGATGATAGAAAAGATAGAGCCTTATTACAATTATCAAATGGAGCTAAATAATGATTGAAAATGATGCATCTTTTATGACTTCAATATTAGAAGCAAAACTAAAAGAACTCCATGAGTTTGGTGAAATAGCGAATGAAAATATGGCTTATTGTCATGTTGATGATAATCTCAATGTTCAATCAGTTAGTAAAGCATTTACAGATATTTTAGGATATTCAGATGAAACATTACGAAACAAAATATTTAGTACAATTGTTGTAAAACAATCTACTGAAAAGTTTTATAATGGTTGTGAGTATGTAAAAAATAATGGTACTGAATCTTGGGGTACAGAAATAACACTTGAATCAATAGATGGTAAAGAAATCTATACAAGAGTTATTATTAATCCAACTTTTTATGAAGGGAAATTAAGTGGATTTATATTTGTAATACATGATATCACAAATAGTAAATTACTTCATCAGTTACAAGTAAAAATGTTTTCAGAAGAGAAAGTTTCAGAAAGTGCCTTGGAGTTTGTTTCAACAACAAGTGCCGCTGTGTTACATACTATCTCATATAAAGTAAGTACTGTAGTAAAAATAGTAGTAAGTTTTATCTTACTATTTATTTTGTATGCAACACTTTTTGAAATTGATGAGATTTCGCGAGGTGCAGGAAGTTTTATTCCAACTGCAAAAGTACAACATCTAAAAAATTATGAGGGCGGGGTTGTATCTAAGATTTATGTTCGTGAAGGAGATAGTGTAAAAAAAGGGCAGATTCTTTTAAAATTCAATCCAATTGCACATAAATCTAAACTAGATGAAAATCAGATACGTTTATCTGAACTTGAAGCGAAAGTTGCTAGATTAAAAGCTGAATCTTTAGGAATAGATATGGCTGATGTTCCTTGTTCTTTAGAGTGTGACGAAAAACAATTTAATTTAGAGAAAACATTTTATCTTTCAAATATGCAAGAGTTACAAAAAAATCTTTCGAAACAAGAGGAGCAGATAAAATCAAAACAAAGTAGTCTAGAAGATGCAGAAAGTAGATTTAAAATTCTAGAAACAAATTATAAAATTTTATCTGATGAATTTAAATCAAAAAAAATACTTGAAAAGAAAAAAATCTTTACTAGATATGAATTAGGACAATTAGAAAGAGACCTTAATAATGCCAAAAGTGAGAAAAAAACGGCAGAAGAATTAATCGTTCAAATAAAAACACAAATCCAAGAGCTCAAAGATGGTATAGATGAAACTATATTAACATTCAGAAATAAAGCGTCATTACAATACAATGAAACAAATGCAGAGATATTACGATTAAGAGAAACTAAAAAGAATCTAGAAGATATTATTAATAGAACTGTAATACGGTCTCCTGTTAGTGGTGTTGTAAAAGAGTTGTTTGTGCATACATTAGGAAGCTCTATTCAGCCATCAGCAGAGTTATTAACAATTGTTCCTGATAATTATGAGATGGTTGCCGAAGTAAAAATAAAACCTGAGGAGATTGCAAAACTCCATATTGGACAAAAAGTAAAATTAAAGGTGACAGCATTTGATTATTCTATTTATGGAGATTTAGAAGGAAAAATAACATTTATTAGTCCCGATACAATTACAGATAAAGATACAGGTGAAGATTTTTATGTGATTCATGTTAAAACAAAAGTAAACTACTTGAATAATAATGAGAAATATAAAATAAAAGTAGGTATGATGGTAAATGCAGATGTATTAGTTGGTAAAAAAAGTATCATGTCATTTTTACTTAAACCAATACTTAAAAGTACACAAAAGGATTAATGTATGATATATTTAGTCTCTAATAATGAAAAAGTAAAAAATATTTTTACAAAAGAATTGTCCTCAGATACTTCTTTTCGTGTAGTTGAAAATGATTTTTTTATAATTGACGAAAATATTAGTGCTAATGATATCCTGATTTTAGATATAGATATATTTGACTCCTTAGAGAAACTTATGTATTATTTCATTAAATTACCAAAGGTATTAAAGGTGATAGGATTTATTGATAAACCACATCTTTCACATGGTGCATTTTTAATAAAAAAAGGTTTTAAAAGTTATATAGGAAAAGATACAAGTAAAGAGATAATCAATGCAGCCATAGAATCTGTAAAATCAGGTAATGTATGGTTATATCCACAGTTGATGAATTTTATAATTCAACATATAAGTTTAGATAGTGAAGGTGAAAGTTCTTCAAAAGTTTTTGATAAACTGAGTCAAAAAGAACAAGAGGTTGCAACTCTTGTATCTAATGGTTTGTCAAATAAAGAGATAGCGGATAAATTAGAGGTTCAATTGGTAACAGTTAAAAAACACATTAGTCATATATTTAAAAAGCTAGAGATAAAAGATAGATTATCTTTAGCATTACTAATACATAAATAATGATAGTAAAAAAATTAGATATTACAAATCATATAGAGCAATTACAAGCTTTATTTTGTAGAGAAAAAGATATAAAGCTAGATGGTGATATAAATATTCATCATTCAATTATAAAAGAGTTAGAAAATTTTTCTTTAAAAACACCACCAAAACTACAAGTATTAGATGGTCCTATTAACTATTTACAAAAACAAGGTAATTTGAAAATATATGAAATATATGAATTTGTTAAAATTATTGTATATTTTGAGTATTTAAAAAAATTTACCTTAACAGGAAAATTAGCTACTTGGATTGATAAAATAGTTATACCTAAAGAGTTAGACCTACTTATCAATGCTTTTGATGAAAAAGGTGAAATATTACATGGATTTAGTGAAGATTTAGATCGTGTAAATACAAATCTGTATTCAAATAGAGATGCAATAAAACAAAAACTGTATGGTGTAGTAAATAGTAAAAATCTTCAACCTTATTTAGTAGATCATCAAGTGCACTTAGTACATGGTGAACAAACTTTGATGGTTCGAGCTGGGTTTAATCATGTACTAAAATGTAAAGTGATGGATAGAAGTCAAAGTGGCTTTTTTTATGTTATACCTCATAGTGTGAGCGAATTAAAACAAAAACAATCAGATTTAGTAAATTTAAAAGACGATATTATTTATCAAATCACAAAAGAGTTTAGCTCACTTCTTGCTAAACACTTAATGTTTTTAAAGTTTATAAACAAAGAGTTTGATCGATATGATCACTACCAAGCACGATTAGAATTTGCTAAACGGTATGATTATAATTTCATTTTACCAAATAAATCACATAATAATAGAGTACAAAAATTAGTTGATTTTAAACATCCCGCTTTACATAATGCAAAAAGTGTAAGTATTGATTTTAGTAAAAATGTCATTATGATTACTGGTGTAAATGCTGGTGGTAAAACGATGCTTTTAAAATCAATTTTAAGTGCAATTTATATGTCAAAATATCTCATTCCTTTTTCATGTGATCAATCTACAAAAATAGGAACATATAAAGATATCAATGCCATACTAGATGATCCACAAAGTGTAAAAAATGATATCTCTACATTCGCAGGGCGTATGTTAGAGTTTAGTAAACTGTTTTCAAAAACAGATACTATAGTTGGAGTTGATGAAATAGAGTTAGGAACAGACAGTGATGAAGCTGCATCCTTATTTAAAGTAATTATTGAAGAACTAATTCAAAAAAATATTAAAATTATTGTCACTACACATCATAAAAGATTAGCAGCACTATTGGCTGCAAATAACAGTGTAGATTTAATTGCGGCAATATACGATGAAAATCTAAGAGTACCCACTTATGAGTTTTTACAAGGAACAATTGGTAAATCGTATGCATTTGAAACAGCGCAAAGATATCATATTCCAAACAGAGTTGTAAATAAAGCGAAAGAGGTTTATGGAGATGATAAAGATAAGTTAAATGATCTTATTCAAAGAAGTAGTGATTTAGAAAGAGAATACAAAGATAAAATAGCTTTACTTGATAGTAAAATTGCAAAAACAGAACAATTAGAAAAACACTTAAAAGATAAAAAAGAAGCTATGGATGTAGACATTATATCTCAAAAAAATAGATTAGAAAAAGAGTTTAACGAAGCTATAGATGAAGTAAAAAAAGCTGTCAAGTTAAACAATACAAAAGAACAACACCAAATTTTAAATAAAGTACATAAACAAAAACAAGAGATTAAAATAGAAAAACATCAAGAGCCTCTTAATTTAAAATTGGGTGATAATGTGAAATATAATAATACAAAAGGTGTATTGATTTCTATTAAAGGGAAAAAAGCTACGGTTGAAACAAATGATGGTATGAAACTTCAAGTACCATTTAGTAGTTTAAAAAGAAGTGGAAATATTCCAAAAGCAAAACCTAAAACAATTAAGGTAAATGTGCAAAAGCCTGAATCAGGTTATATAAAACTTGATTTACATGGACAAAGAGCAGATGAAGCGATAGAAAATTTGGATAAATTTTTATCTGATAGTTTAATTGCTGGTTTTGATGAAGTCTTAGTGTATCATGGCATTGGTACAGGAAAATTAGCAAGAGCAGTTGGGGAGTTTTTAGATACTCATCCTAGGGTAGTTCGTTATAGTGATGCAACTGCAAAAGAGGGTGGATTTGGAGCAAAGGTTATTAAATTATGAAAAGTTTACTTATATTATGTTTGTTTTATGGATTTGTATATGGACAAAAGGAAGAAAAGTTATTTTGGGATGAGGTAAAAAACAGTTCTGATGTAGAACTTTTAAAATTGTATAAAAAACAATACCCTCATGGTATTTTTGAAAAACTCGCAGATATAAAGATAAAGCGTTTATTACAAAATAATCATAATGATGAAGAAATAGAAGAAAACTCTATTCCTTCATGGATAAAAGGTAGTGTAGAATACAGGTTTTTTGGTTTAGGAAATGCTACAAAACATTTTAAAGGGAAACATTATCAAGAAAATTTGGCAAGAAGCCGAGCACGAAGAAATTTGCAAGATCTTTTTGATGAAAAACATTTATCAAATGAAAAAATGGATGAATATAACTCTTTAATAGAAACAAAAACATATACAGATGAAAAGGGACGTATTTATATTATGCTTTACATTGATAATGTAAATATATATTAAATAGATAAATCAATAAAAACACCCAAAAGCCTACTATTTATAGTAGGCTTTTTTCATTAAAAAAAAGAAATTTAAAAATTTAAGTTAGAAATAAGCGAAAGGGCTTGACAATAAAGAAAAAATCTATTATAATCCCAT
>JBATTX010000182.1:0-2024 GCA_049670825.1 Arcobacteraceae bacterium
TAAATACCAAAATTGTTGAGATAAGTGTTTTTACACCAAAAGATAAAACTCCATTGTTTTTAAGAGAGTCTACTGCTAATTTTCCAGCAATTCCAAATGCCACTGCTGATGAACCATAACTAAATACCATTTTTGCGCCATGCACTACGCCTGCTTCTATATGCATAATTATTCCTTGTTTATATAATAATTTTTTAATATATAATGTTAAGACATTATAAAACTAATGTGTGTAAAGGGGTTTTAATAATTAAAAGAAGAATAGGGTGGTGAGGTTTTGTACTCTTGATAAGCAAAAGCTTTTTTATGGTACTGAAAATTACTATCGATTCTTGATAGTTTATTTAAAGTTGAATACATAGCAATAACTGCTAATGAGAAATATCGTTTTCCATAACCTTTTAAATGTTTCATGAGACTATTGTACTACAAATTAACTTTATTTCTTACGAGATAAAATTAGATATATAAAAAAAGGTGCTCCTAAAAATGATGTCACGACACCTATTGGAACATCGGAGTTAGAGCCTATATTTCGAGCAATAAGATCACAAAAAACCAAAAACACTCCACTATAAAAGAAAATAGGTAAGATGAGTTTTTCGCTAGATTTTTTATATAATGTTTTTAAAGTATGAGGAACAATAAGACCTATAAAACCAATGGGACCAGTGATACTCACACCAATTCCAACAGAGATAGAAACTACAAAAAGTAAGATATAGTTTGTTTTTTTAACATCCACACCTTTTAGCTGTGCAAACTCATAAGAGATAAGTAGCAGTTTGATTTTTTGTTTATACACTAAAGCAATCGCTAAAATAGTAAGTGAAGCCCCAAGCATAAAATAGACATCTGTAAATCCAACAGTATCTAAACTTCCCATTGTAAATCGCACTATCTCATAGCTTTGAGATATGTCACTGATGAAAAACAATACCATCAAACAAGCACTATAAAAAAATGATAAGGCAATACCAACTAAAAGTAAACTTGTAGTGTGTATATCTTGTAGTTTTGAAGTAATAGCAAACAAGATTAAAATAGTTAGTAAACTTCCTATAAATGCAAAAAATGACACAAACGAAGCAATACCAAAGACTATAGCAATAGCAGTAAACAAAGTTGCTCCACTAGCAACTCCAAGAGTAAATGGTGTACTCATAGGATTTCTAAATACTGTTTGAAATATCAAACCAGCAAGTCCCAAAACTCCACCAGTTAAAAAAGCTAAAACTATTCTAGGAAAGCGTAAATCCCAAAACACTTGGTAGTGCATCGAGGTATTATCTAAAATACCCTCTGTAGAGAGGTCAATTTGTCCATAAAAAGGAGCTATTGCAACAATGAGTATAGAAAGAAATATAAAAAAATATCTCATATATCAACCACGATATTATCAGAAATTTTTTTAACAGTATTATCATATACACTGTTTAGATTTTCTTGCGTAAAAAACTCTTCTGAAGTTCCATTGAAAGCTATTGTTCCATTTTTTACAAATACAATATCAAAACCCAATTTATATGCTAAATTTAGATTATGAGTAATGATAATTTTGTTTTTCATTGTTTTATCATGAGATAATATCTCAAATACATTTTTGAGTTTTTGAGGATCTAAGTTTGAAGTAGGTTCATCTAAAATAGTGTATTTCGCATCGTGTAAAATAGCACTCGCAATAAGTACTAGCTGTGATTCTCCACTACTAAGTCGTTTACAGTTTTTATTTTTTAGATACTCTATTTGAAGTTTTTTTAATACATCATCAATATGATGTGAGTCATAGATTTTATTTAAAGCTAAAAACTCCTCCACACTCATATACTCATCAAAAACTTCTAGTTTTGGAGGTATATAGTTTAAAAGTTCAACACGCTCATCATAGCTAATATCAGATAAGCTTGTATTTTTCAATCGAACATTTTGAGTCTCTATAAGTCCACACAAAACTTTGGCTAGTGTTGTTTTTCCAGCTCCATTTGAACCTAAAATCACAAGAATTTTATTTGGTATCTCAAAAG
>JBATTX010000183.1:0-3286 GCA_049670825.1 Arcobacteraceae bacterium
ATGTTTACCGCTGTACAAAACTCGATTAAAAAAGATTCTGCATGGTTCAAAACCATGATTGATGCTTCAAGCAAAAACTAATAGGAAATAATAAATATGGAACAAATTTTTAAGTTTATAAATAATCTTAATTCAGCTCAAAGAGCAGTAATAATAGGTGGATTTTCAGTATTATTTCTATTTTTAATTGGATTATTAATTTATTCAAATTTAAAATCAAAAGATGAAGAGTTAAACTATACAATAGCAGCAAATTTAACAAAAGCACAAGTTATGCTTGCAAGTAGTGAATTGGATGCTTCTTCAATTCCATATTCAATTGTTGGATCTGGTAATAATTTAACACTTAAAACGAACAAAAATAGTATCAATATTGCAAAAATTAAATTGGTGACTAGTGATGCATCTACAACAAAACATACTGGGTGGGAAATATTTGACAAAAGTTCTCTAGGAACAACAAATTTTGAAAATAAAGTAAAATACTTAAGAGCACTAGAAGGTGAGTTAGGTCGTTCTTTGGAGTCTATTAGTGGAATATTATCTGCTACAGTTAAAATAGCTATACCTAAAGAATCTGTATTTACTCAACGTAAAACTGATCCAACAGCATCAGCTGTATTAAATTTAAGAGAAGGAATCTCTTTATCTCAAAGACAAATTGAAGGAATTAAAAGTTTTATCGCATCTGCTATTCCGAAATTAAAACCTGAAAATATTAAACTTATTAATCAAAATGGTTCACTACTTGAAAATAATCCAGAAAATATGGAAAATTTAAAATATATAGAACATGAAAAGTACAAAATTAAATTAGAAAATGACTATGAAAATAAAATTAAAGATCTTTTACTTCCTTTTTTAGGAGATCAAAGAGTAGTTGCTAAAGTATCAATTGAATTAGATTTTACTAAACAAGAGATAAATCAAGAAATTTATGAACCAGAAGGGACGATAAGAAGTCAGCAAACAACAGAAGCTACAGCAAACTCTGATGCACAAGAACCAAAAGATGGTGGTGTACCAGGTGCTCAGAGTAACATTGAAAATCCAGATCAAGTTAATAACTTAAAAACAACCAAAACATCTAAAGAGGAAGCAAAAAATGTGACTAATTATGAGATTTCTAAAAAAGTAATTAGTCAAAGAAATAATGCATATGCTGGAATTGCTAAAATTACTGCTGCTGTAACTTTTGATTCAGCTGTTTTAGAAAAGGTTGACAATAAAGAGGAATTTATTAATAGTTTGAACTCTATCGTTCAAGTTGCTGTTGGCTTTCAAGAAAAAAGAGGAGATAGTGTTACTGTTAAATCTTTTAAATTTATTGGTCTACAGCCATTTGGAACAAAACCTGAGGATGTTGCACCTGCAAGTGAAGATGGACTAGGTTTATTATCTACTCAATCTATGATTAAAGAGTACGGAGAGTATATTCAAGATATCATTGCAATGATTTTATTATTTGTTTTCTATAAAAAATTTATTGCAAATAATGAAATCGCATTAAACTCTGGTAGTTCAGATGGACAAGCAGGTTCTGATGACGAATATGAAAAACTTTTTGATGAGTTTGATGTTCGAACCGAGCAAGGGAAATTAAAAGCAAGAGTTAAAAGCCAAATTTTAAATAACCTTGATGGTTTAAGTGCTGAAGAATCAGCAAAATATGAGGTACTTATAGAGCAAATTGATAAAAGCGTAAGTGACCACCCTGAAGATATAGCACAAATGATAATGATGTTATTAAATGAAGGCGATTCTAAGTTAAAGAAAGCTTAGTAAAAGGTAAGATAAATGATTAAAGAAACAACAAGAAATGCAATTGACAGTATGCCTATGATTGACAAAGTTGCGCATTTTTGTGTACTTATAGGTGAAGAGGCAACTGTTAAAATATTTCAAAGCTTACCAAAAGAGGTTGTAGAAGATTTATCTATAGCAATAACTCAAATTAGATCTATTGACAAAGAAACATCACTAGGGATTTTAGAAGAGTTTCATCTTTATATCCAGTCAAGTTCTTACATTAGTTCTGGTGGGTTTGATTATGCAAAAGATATTTTGTATAAATCTTTAGGTAAAGCAGAAGCAGACAAAGTTTTAGCTAAACTAGCAAGACTTCAAGAAGCTAAACAAGCATTCTCATATTTAGATAATATTGATCCAAAACAACTTGCAGATTTTATTAAAGATGAATCACCTCAAACAATTGCAGTTGTATTAGCACATATGGATGCAGAAGATGCGTCAATGGTTTTATCAAAATTAGATGACACATTGAAGGTTAAAATCTCTATGCAGATGGCAACAATAAAAGATGTTTCCCCTAGTATTGTTCAATCAATGTCTCAGGTTCTAGAGAAAAAGCTAGAATCTCTTTTAGCTTCGATTGTGACTGTTGGTGGGGTGAAAACTGTTGCTGATATGCTCAATAAAATGGGTTCTAAATCAACAGAGATACTTGAAAATATTCAAGGACTAGATCCAGCACTTGCAGCTAAAATAAAAGAAAATATGTTTGTATTTGAAGATTTATTGGCACTTGATGCTAATGATATTATGAAAGTATTAGGAAATGTTGAAACAGAAGATTTAACTATTGCTCTTAAAAATGCGACAGAAGAAGATATGGCTATTATTTTGGGGTCGATGTCACAAAGAGCAAGAGATAGATTTAAAGAAGAGTTTGAGATGCTAGGAAGAACGAAAATTAAAGATATCGAGGATGCTCAAAGAAAAATACTTGATGTTGCTATGAAACTATTAGAAAGTGGTGAAATAGAAAGAATTGATGAGGAGTAATTATGGCAGGAAATAATGTAAACACAACATCAAAAGTTATAAAATCTGACAATAATGGTAGCCCTTATGAGTTAGGTACATTTATAACAAATGGACAAAATCAAAGTGCTGAGATGAAAAATGTTGCAGTTTTAAATGATAAATCAATCAATGGAAATGTTGATCCTGTTTTACAGGAAATTCAAAAACTACAACAGACTTTGTTGCAAATTGGTCAGCGTGTCGAATCCATAGAAAATGATGGAGTTAAAGGTAGAGATTTAGATAAGCAGTTGATAGAAGCATTAAAAGATCTAAAGCATTATTCAACATTTTTTGAACAAGCTACATTTCAAATGGAAACTAAATTAGTTAAAACATCTTTTTCCATTGCAAAAAAAATTATTGGGATAGAACTTGGTGAAAATTCAACAGAAGTTGCAAAAGAAACGATACGAGGAATGATGGATAAAATTAAAACAGCCTCAAAAGTGACAATTCA
>JBATTX010000184.1:0-1976 GCA_049670825.1 Arcobacteraceae bacterium
AGTTCAGGAACATCAGGATTTTTCTTTTGAGGCATGATTGAACTTGTCGTTGCATACTCATCACTCATTTTTACAAAACCAAATTCATAACTTGACCATAAAATTAACTCTTCACTTAGTCTACTAATATGCATAACAGCAGTTGAAATATTAAATAAAATTTCTAATGCAAAATCTCGATTACTACTAGTGTCAAGGGCAGATAGAGTAGGTGCATCAAAGCCTAATAGTTCAGATGTTTTAAACCTATCAATATTATGTGGAGTACCAGCTAGTGCTGCACTTCCTAATGGACAGTTATTGTTTCTTATATATGAACTTTCAAATCTTTCATAATCTCTTTTAAACATATTGGCGTATGCCAAAAGATGATATCCAAAATTTATTGGTTGTGCATGCTGTAAGTGTGTCATCCCTGGAATAAGTGTTTCTGTATGTTTTTCTGCAATCTCAACTAATGTTTTAACTAATACTTTTAATTTGTCTTTTAAAACAAGTGTTTTATCTTGAACATAAAGTGTAAAATCTGTAGCAACTTGATCATTTCTGCTTCTTGCAGTATGAAGTCTTCCTGCTGCATCACCTATATATTCAGTAAGTTTACTTTCTATTGCCATATGAACATCTTCATGTTCTATCTTCCATTCAAATTCACCAGCTTCTATTTCATCTTTGATTCGAAGTAATCCTTGCTCAATCTTTTCTTGATCTTCAATGGTTATGATCTCTTGAAGAGCAAGCATTTTACTATGAGCTATGCTGCCTTTAATATCTTGGGCATATAGTTCTTTATCAAACATAATTGACGCATTAAATTGGTCTAACAGTTTCGCATTTGTGTTTTTTAGAATTTGTTGATTTGCCATAAATTTCCTATATTATTTTGTTGTATGTGTATGAACATCCATTTGTGGGTAAGGGATACTAATACCTTTTTCATCAAATGTTAACTTAACTTTTTCGATTGTATCAAAATTTACACCCCAATAGTCACCACTTTTTACCCAAACTCTTACTACAAAATTTACACTACTGTCACCTAATTCTTTTACTGCAACGAATGGCTCAGGGTCTTTTAATATTCTTTCATCACTATTTACAATCTCAAGAAGTGTATTTTTTGCTAATTTTAAATCATCGTCATAACCAATTCCAAAAACAAAGTCTACTCGTCTTGTATCTTTTTTTGAATAGTTAATGATATTTCCACCAATAATATTTGAGTTTGACACAATGATTACTTTGTTATCAGGTGTTTTAAATACTGTATTAAAAAGATTTATCTCTTCAACTGTACCAGCTACTCCACCAGCTTCTGCAAAATCACCAATATTTATTGGTCTAAATATTACAATCATAACACCAGCACTGATGTTTGAAAGGGTACTTTGAAATGCTAAACCAACTGCTAAACCAATAGCACCTAATATTGCTACAAATGATGTTGTTTGAATACCTAATTTATTTAAAGCAGCGAGAACAACTACAATGAGTAATAAACCATATATAACATTTCCTAAAAAGATTTTTAATGTTTCATTTACATTAGATTTGTTTAAAAACTTTTTAAAAAGTGATGTTAAAATTTTTGCTGCATATTTACCAATAATAAATATTGCAGCTGCCATTATGAAGTTCAGTGCATAAGGTGTAAGTGTTTGAATGATATTTTCCATGTATTTTCCTTTATATTATTGTGATTATACAAAAATATGAATTAATAACTTATATTATATTAAAAAAGGGATAGCCTTAGCTATCCCTTTGTGATTTTAAGTGAGTTTGATTAAACAGGTAAAACTCTAATACCTTCATCCACTTTCTGCTGTAAAGTAGACTCAATAGCATAAAGAGTACCAGTAGTACCAGAAGCACAACTTCCACATGCACCTAAATATCTAATGTAGATATCATAATGAGGAATATTCTCTTTAATATCAATAATCTCCATATCTCCACCATCCATAACAAGCATA
>JBATTX010000185.1:0-15265 GCA_049670825.1 Arcobacteraceae bacterium
ATTTATCAAAAATATATCCACCCAGCACAAAACCTTCTAAAATTTCATTAATTTGTAACTCTTTGTTTTGTTGGATAAGATTGATAAAGATGTTCTCATAGTTTGAGGTATTGATTTTTTGTATCACGTTTGCAAGGGTGATTTTAAGTGTCTCACCTTTAAAAGACTCAACAGCGACATAACAACTGTGATTTAGAAATACTATTTCATTATTTGATATTGAAAATCGCAGGCTTTTTAAATTTTTTTTAATATCACTCGAAAGAGATTTTATACTTTTTACAAGTATAATCTCTAACTCATTTTTTTCTGGTTTATTGTGTGTTAAAATACACTTCATAACTATCCTTTTATATAATAATACATTATATCATACCAAGAGACTTTTTTTTGCCAACAGAGGTTTCTCTTTTATACAATTTGAAAGTTTAATTTGATCTGATTTTGTTATCACTTCACTTTTTAATAACTCGCCTAAAATAGCACCAGTTGTTCTTTCAAGTTTATCTGCAATTTGTACCAATGGTGTATTTTTATTAAACATACTTTTTGCTTTGATTTTATCTTCAAGGCTCCATTTAAGACCACTATTTTTAGCTTTCCCATCTTCTTGGTTTCTTTGTTGTCGCAACATCTGCTTGTCTTCAACTTCCATTTTAGATACTTTTTTCTTTGAGCCTGATTTGATATTTTCTAGGTCAACTTTTGCTTCTTTTATTCTTCCATCGATCAATTTGTCTAAATTTTTTGCCATAAGATAATGAAAATTTTCGCTATCTTTTACTAGTGATTTTTTTGCTCGTGTAATCGCTACATAAAAAAGATTGAACTCATCGAGTAATTCTTGATTTGGCAGATGGTTTTGCTCCTCTTGAAACTCTTTTAACTCATCACACCCAAAATCAACAATCAAATCTGCAAAATCTGTAAAATCATCTGCAATGATTACTTGATCCCACTCTAATCCTTTTGCAGTATGGGCAGTTGTCAGAAAGAGTATCTCCGATACTCTTTTATCAAATCCATTACTTGCTTTGTTTTTCCAAGCACTATAAAACTTATCTGATATATCTTTAAACTCAAACAATTTTTCTTTATACTCTTTTGCCATTTTAAGTGCAGATTTAAGTTCATAGTCATCTACTTCATTTGCATAATCTAAGATATCATCATCATTTGCAAAATCTTTTAAAAAACGATTTCGTTTTACTTTATCTTTCTCATTCATAAGAATATAATGAACCTCAATCGTTAAAGTAAATATCTCATTTGGATCACGCACAGTTACAAATGGCATTCTATTTTGAATTCTATCTGAGATAATTGATATAAGCTGTGCATTTGTTCTTGAAATATATCCATTTGTAACAATTGTTTTTTCATCACTATCTTTAAGAGTATCGATTGTAACAGATTCATTTTTAAAATTTTTCAGAAGCTTATTTGCGTATGTAGCAATCGTATTATTAAAACGAAAACTACAAGAGAGATAAAGTTTTTTGTCAGATTTTATTTTACTTAGTGCATTTTTACTTCCCCTAAAAGAATAAATCTGTTGGTGTTCATCTCCTACATAGATTTTCACTTTTGAGCTTAAAGATTCAAAGATACCCAATGTTACTTCATTTGTATCTTGTGCTTCATCTAACATGATAATATCATAGTTAAATTGCTGTATTTGTCCAGATGAGATCAACAAATAGTAATATTTTAAATAAAAAGCATGAGTGGGATCCATTTTGGATATTAACATTCTATCAAATATTTTTTTTGCAGTTTTGTGTTCGATATCTTTAGGTTCTATCTCATTTTGAGTATTATTACAAAAGTTTTCAAATATTTTTAATGCTGAGACTGCTTGATTATAATTTATCTCAAACTCTTTTGAGATATCTATAGCTCTATAGTTGACAAGTTTATTAAGATCTATATTTGTATTTTTTTTAATTGCACCAAAAGCTAATCCATGCGTTGTTTTTACATCTGTATTGGCAGGGAAAAGAGAACTCGCTTCATTTTTAATCGCACTATTAAAAGCAAGATAAAGAATCTTTTTTTCTTTATATGTTTGAGAGATAAGTTTTAAGGTAGTTGTTTTACCTGTTCCTGCAAACGCATTTATCTTAATACTTTTATATTTTTTGACCGATTCTAAGATCTCTTTTTGTTGCTCTGTAATATTCATGAGCGTATTCTAGCGAATTATTTTTAAGCAGATAAAAAACATTACATTTTGTTATCTAAAAACTAAGAAAAAAGCATTATATTTAGTCTATATATATGTTGTTTTCTCTTAAATATTTTATAACACCTTTATGTGAAGGGGCAACTAAACCTTCAAATAAAGACTCTTTTGTCAAATTATTATATACTCTATGTGATGCTTTAAACTCATCAAAATTTTCTAGTATCACTTTTACAAAATTATAAACTAACTCTTCACTTACATTTGCATTAGTAATAATAACTGACTGAGTACCAACAGTTGGTATTGATTTATCAATACCATTATATAAATTCGCATCAATAGATGACTTTGTAAAATAAGTTTTTTCTTGTACCAAATTATCTATAGTGTTCCCTTGAATTGGGATTATTGTAGTGTTCGCAGATTCTATTGCATCTTTGATATTTTGAGTTGGATGTCCAACCATAAAAAAATAACCATCTATTAAATCATCTTTTAATGCATCAACTGTATCTGTTGCATCTAAAGAACTAGCAACCGCTAAATCTGTTTTTTTTATATTAAACTCATTTAAAATTTCTAAAGTAGTTAATTCACTTCCTGAATTTGGACTTCCTATATTGATTCTTTTATTTTTTATATCATATATACTTTTTATATTTGATTTTTGATTTACTATAAAAGTAAGTAACTCCGTATAAATCACAATAACAGAACGAAGATTTGAACTATCTATCTCTTTAAAATTCATCTCTTTATGAATCGCATGATAGATAGTGTCAGATTGAGATATACCAAAATTAAACTTTTGATTAAGTACTGCTTTTGTGTTGGCAATTGCCCCATGCGTCGATTCAGCAGAACAACGAAATTTTTTCTGATAGGTATTGAGAAATTTACACATTGATAAACCTACAGGATAGTATGTACCATTCTCTTCACCCGTACCTAAGGTGATAAAATCACTTGCAGATAAAGTAATAGTATTGATTACTAATAGTAGTTTTATAATAGATTTATTCATATTTAAATTCTCATATTTTTTATTTATTATATACAAAATAACTAAATAAAAAGGAATACTCCTTTTTATTTGTTACGCTAACTGTTTTCTCTCTTTTGATTTTTGAAGAAAATACAGTGCTGCAAAGATTGTAATACCAATAAGATATGACAAGTAATGGTTCGATAGTCCCATATACTCTTGCATAATTTTTGGTAAAAACATAAATGGCAATACAAATAAGAAAGAAAATCTCTCCACAATATTTGTTTTGATGATAAAATATCCTTGTGTAAAACATGCAAATGCAATCATACCAATAAATGCTGATGTAAAAATAATTGCTATCTCTAGTGGATTTGTAATCCAAATCCAACCTTTTGGATCAGCAGGATTTAACGCATCAACACCACTAATTAATAATAACTCTGGGTTAAAGAAAAACATAAACGGTAAAATAGCTGTTCTAATATCATATTTAAATCCTTGAATACCTGTTTTAATTGGATCAGCTTTGGCAATACCAGCTGCAGCATAAGCAGCAAGCCCAACTGGTGGGGTATCATCTGCCAAAATACCAAAGTAAAATACAAATAGATGTGCTGCAATTGCAGGGATTAAAAATCCATTGTCTGCTGCAAGTATTAAAATTACTGGTGCTGTTAATGATGCCATTACAATGTAGTTTGCAGTTGTAGGTAAACCCATACCTAAAATTAATGAAACAGCAGCTGCAAGGAATAAAATCATAAAAATATTACCATCAGAAAGAGTCTCAATAACTTCAACTAAAACTTGTCCAAAACCTGTTAATGTAATAGTACCAACTACAATACCAGCTAGTGCAGTTGCAATAGCAATAGGAACCATATTTTTAGCACCACTAATCATACCCGCTAAGATATCAACGAAACCACTTAACATAATATCTCTAGTAAGTTTCTCTTTTGCTAAAAAAGCTCTAAATGGATGTTGAACAACCATCAGTGCCATAAGCAACATAATTGCATTAAATGCCGCACTTGCTGCTGACTCTCTTAAAACCATTAGAGTATACATTAAAAAGAAAATAGGTATTAAATAATGCATTCCAGTTACAAAAGTTTTCCATTTAGGTGGAATATCATCTTTCTCCATACCCTTAAGCCCAAGTTTTAAAGCCTCTAAATGTACAATATAAAATAGTGCAAAATAAGAAACAAAAGCTGGTATAAAAGCAGCCACAATAACATCAGTATATGCCATACCTAAAAACTCTGCAATAATAAAAGCAGCAGCTCCCATAACTGGTGGCATCAACTGACCATTTGTAGAAGCAGCAACTTCAACAGCCCCAGCTTGTTCTGGTCTAAAACCTGCTTTTTTCATCAATGGAATTGTAAATGTACCAGTTGTAACTGTATTTGCAATAGATGAACCAGAGATAATCCCTGTAAATCCAGAAGCAACAACAGACGCTTTTGCTGGTCCTCCTCTATATTTACCAAGCATTGCGAACGCTAAGTTAATAAAATAGTTTCCTGCACCTGCTTTATCAAGTAATGATCCAAAAAGTACAAACAAAAATACAAACCCTGCAGATACTCCAAGTGGCACACCAAAAATACCTTCAGTTGTTAAAAACATATGACCTGCAAGTTTATTTAAACTAGCACCCTTATGAATGATAAGTTCTGGCATATACGGACCAAGGAGTGCATACGCTAAAAATATAATTGCAATTATACTTAATGCAAAACCTAATACTCTTCGACCAACTTCTAATAAAATTACAATTCCAAATAAAGCCACATAAATATCAGTTGCTGTATAATCACCAGGTCGTGACGATAAGTCTGTATAAAAAAATGCTATGTATCCAGCAGACATTACTCCTAAAACTGCAAAGGTATAACCAAACCATCTAATTTTTCGTAAGAAGTAACTTGTCTTAAACATCGGGTAGATTAAAAATGCTAATAAAACACCAAACGAGAGGTGAATTGATCGTGTGATTGTTGAATTTATTGGCTCAACTACAATATATAATTGAAACAATGACCATGCTAATGCTATAAGCGAAATTAACCAAAATTCATAATGCTCGCTTCCAAAAACTCTTTGTCCTTCAAGCTCATTAACAATCGCTTCACTTTCGTGGGCTTGTTCCTCTTCTAGTTCACTAATTTTATGAGGTTTTTCTTCATAAAGTGACATATAAATCCTTTCTTGTGTGTAGTTTACAAAGATCATCTAAATAGATTTAAATGATCTTTACAAAATGAATATTCAAGGAGATGAACTCCTTGAAATGAGATATCTAGATTATAATAATCCAGCTTCTTTAAAATATTTTTTTGCACCTTCATGTAATGGAGCAGATAAACCATCTAATAATGATTCTTTTGTAATGTTGTTGTATGCAGGGTGTAATTTTTTGAAATCATCAAAGTTTTCTAAAATTGCTTTAACAACTGTATAAACAGCTTTATCACTTACATCTGTACTTGTAACTAAAACAGCTTTTACACCAAATGTATTTACATCTTCATCTACACCTTTGTATAAACCTTTAGCAATTTGTGCTTTTGCAAAATATGGAAAAGTTTTAATTAAAGTATTAACAGCCATACCTTCTAAAGGTACGATTTTAGTATCTACAGAATTTGTAGCATCTTTAATATTTGCATTTGGGTGACCAATCATGTAGAAATAACCATCAATTTTATTATCTCTTAATGCATCTGGCATCTCAGCAGCTTTTAAAGCACCTGCAAATTCTAAATCAGATTTTTTAATATTGTTTGCATCAAATAGTGTTAAAGCAGTTGCTTCATTTCCACTTCCTGGATTTCCAAGATTAATTCTTTTCCCTTTTACGTCCATAATTGAGTTGATATTTGCATCTTTTCTAGTTACCAATGCTAATAGCTCTGGGTAGATTGCCATAACTGATTTTAATTTAGCAACTTTATTTCCTTCAAATTTTCCAGTACCTTGAGCTGCTTGATATACTGTATCACTTTGAGCAATACCAAAATCTAACTCACCATTTTTAATAGTGTTGATGTTGTAAACTGATCCACCAGTTGATTCTACTGAACATCTGATTTTCGTTTCTTTTTTCATTTTATTAACTTGTCTACAAATTGCACCACCTGTTGGGTAATATGTACCAGTAACTCCACCTGTACCAATTGTAATAAACTCTGCACCAAAAACTGGGATAGATAACATTCCTACTAACGTAGCTGTAACGATTTTTTTCATTTTTTCTCCTTGTATGTTATTTGAACAAAACAATAATAATAAAGAAAAATGACCTCACTATGAACTTTTAAAGAAAAAAAGGTCATATTTAGTTCATAATTAAATGTTATAAATAGTATCATTTGACAAAGGATTTTAGTGAAGTTTATTGTTACCATAGTATGTTTGTTTTTTTTTCATACCCATTTATTTGCCACTACTACAAAAAATGTACTCATTCTAAACTCTTATCATAAAGGGTTTGAGTTTAGTGATACTATTATTAAAAATATAGAAGAGCTTTTCTATAAAGATCAAAACATAAACCTAAGTGTTCTGTATATGAACTCGAAACAAATATCAACAAGAGAATATAGAAAAAAACTTCATGATCTATACTCATTGCAACTTAAAAATAAAACCTATGATTTGATTATTACGATTGATAGATTTGCATATAAGTTTGCAGTTAAAAACTACAAACATCTTTTTTCAGAAGAGAAAATACTTTTTATTGGGATAGAACAATACTCAAAAGAGTTAGCAAAAATTTATCAACTCAAAGATAAAATAAATGGTATTATTCAAAAACTTGCAATTGAGCAAAATATCGAGATTATTCGAAAAGTGATACCAAATTTAGAGACACTTTATATACTTAATGATAGAAGTCCAAACGCAAATGATAGTAGTGAGTTTATTATCAATGCAATCCAAAAGATAAAAAAAGATGTTCATGTAGAATATTTAAGAGACTATACACTTACAGAACTCAAAGAGTATTTTAAAACCTTTAAAAAAAACCAAGCCATTTTATTTGTGAGATTTTCACTCGATATTCATGGTGAATATTATAAAACTAATGATGTAGCTGCTGCCATCAAAGAGTTTAATCTTCCTGTTTTTGCGACTGATTCTTTATTTTTAGGAAAAGGGATCGTTGGAGGGAAACTTATCTCTACAGATAATTTAGGAGTATTAACAGGTCAATTTGCAATTAATCTTTTAAACAATAAAATTAAAAGCCCACATGTAAAAACATATACTTCATACCAAAATGTATTTGATTATGAACAGATTAAAAGGTTTCAACTCATTATCCCTAGAACACTAAAAGGGTTTGATTTTATCAATACACCTGAGGGTTTCTTTGATAAACACAGAACCTTTATCAATAATGTATTTTTAGCAACACCCTTACTGCTCATTATTATCTTTGGACTCTCGGAAGCATTGTATGCAAAACAGCAAGCAACTAAAAAACTCAAACAAAGACTTGATTTCGACTATGCACTTTTAAATGCTATTGATTCTCCAATTTTTTGGCAAGATAAATATGGAAAAATTCTAGATATAAATAAAAATTTTTGCGAACTTGTCAATTTAGAATATGAAACATTAATTGGAAAAAATTTATATCATATAGAGCAAAAATCAATTTATATACAAAAAATTATAAGATTTTTACAATCTGATTTTACTAGTGATGTAAACTTTTATATCAAAGATAAAGATGGAAATAAAAAAATATTTTATATCAAACAAACATCATTTGAGTCTGTAAATAGCGAAAGTGGTATAGTGACTATTTTTACAGATATTACTAAAGAGAAAAAGATAGAACAAGATAGAGAAAAAGAGGTTCAATACCTTGTACAACAATCAAAAATGGCAGAGATGGGGGAGATATTTTCCTCTATTGCACACCAATGGAAATCACCTCTTGTAGCAATAACAGCACTTGCTCAAGATATGTTTTATTCAAGTAATTCATCTGAAAAAGAGGAAGATAGTTACCATATTAAAAATATTATGATTCAAGCAAATTATATGGCTGATACTATTAATGATTTTCAAGATTTCATCATCCCTTCAAAAGAGAAAACAGTTTTTAATGTTCATGATACTATAAAAAATATGTTTAATATAGTACAACATAATATGAAATATAACTATATTAATATCACCATAAAAGCCCAAGAAAATGCAAAATTAGATATCTATGGATATGAAAATGAATTTATGCAAGCTGTTTTAAATATTTTAAACAATGCAAAAGATGCACTTTTACAAAACAATGAAAAAAATAGAAACCTTACCATTGAGTTACGAAATAGATATAACCTTTTAGTCATCGATATCATCGATAATGGACCAGGTATTAAAGCACAAGATAAAAAGAAAATATTTCAACAATATTTTTCTACAAAACAAACAGGTCATGGTATTGGATTGTATATGACCAAATTGATCATTCAAGATAAATTTCATGGTAAAATATATTACAAAAATCCAAAAGTGGGATCATATTTTAGAATTTTGTTAAAATTAGATGAAAATAAGGGGGAAACTATATGAAAGTTTTAGTACTTGAAGATGATGAAGTATTATCAAAAGTGATCAAAAAAGGACTTGAAAAAGAGCATTATAGTGTTGATTGTTTTTTCGATGGAGAACTAGCATTAGATGCTATTTCCAATGGATATAGTTGTTTTATTTTAGATATCAATGTCCCTTCTCTTGATGGAATCACTGTTTTAAAAAATATTCGAGACTATATGGGATTGAATGTTCCTATTATTATCATTAGTTCAAACCATGAATTAGACAAAATAAAAACATCATATGAAAAAGGGTGTAACGATTACATAAAAAAGCCTTTTTTTATCTATGAGATTGTACAAAAAGTAAAAAATCTTTGTAGCATAGAATACAAATTTATTGAGTTTAATGATAGTTGTAAATATAACTTTATCGAACATACTTTGTATGTTAATGAAGAAAAAATCATTTTAGCACGAAAAGAGATACTTTTCTTAGAGCTATTTATGAGTAATCTGAATAGAATAGTTACTTATAATGAGATAGAAAACTATGTTTGGGAAGGGGAAGAATCAAATCTAAACAACATTCGAGCCCTCATTAAAAGAATACGCAAAAAGCTTCCTGAAGATGCAATTCAAATCGTCACTGGATATGGATATACTTTAAATAAAAATTGCAAATATTCATAAATAAAATTTATATCACTCATAATTTTTCATATTATGGGTAATAACCAATCAATTAACAAACTTCAGGTCTCTTTCTTCTTTTATTGCATCTATTTATCCTAAACTAGCCTATAGTGTATGTAATTATAATAAAAGAGAGATTATGTCTAACATTAAACTGCGTTATAGAACCTATGAGATACAAGAGTTTGATATCCATGTCAAAACACTAAAAGATACACAACAATTTTTTGATAAAGATAATGTTGCTCAAAATTTAGGTGTATCTACTGCATCTTGGCCATTGTTTGGTGTAGTGTGGCCATCAGGAATTGTATTGGCACATTTAATGTCAGGGTATAATATTAAAAATAAATCGATACTTGAAGTTGGCTGTGGGATTGGTTTGGCTAGTTTAGTTTTAAATACACGATTAGCAAACATCTCCACAACAGATTATAACCCAGAAGCAGGAAACTATCTACGCACCAATACAAAACTTAATGATGATAAAGATATTCCATTTATTCAATGTAGTTGGGAACATACCAAATCAAATAGTTTAGGAAAATTTGACCTTATTATTGGAAGTGATTTGTTATATGAACCAGGTCATATGAAAAGTCTCTCAAACTTTATTCAAAACCATACTTTTAAAACGTGTGAAGTTATCATTATCGATCCGAAAAGAGGTAATGCAAACAACTTTTCAAATCTTATGTTTGATAATGGTTTTGAACTTCAAAAAACTAAAATAGAAAACCAAACTTACGATGGAAAACTTTATAAAGGTGATATGCTCAAATTCACAAGAGTGGCTTAAATATTTTCATGTTTAGTCTATTTTTGTAATAAAATTATCTATTATATTTGTTTGAGTAAGAGTTGTTTTTAAATTTATATCTAGTATTTCATCATTATTGATTTGTAATACTTTATTTGTGATATTATAAATCTGCAATAAATCATTGAAAAGTTTTCCTTTTACATCAAAGATAAAAATATCTTGTTTATTTAAATTCAACCATATCATTCCAACTTCATATCTGCCAGCTACACAATATTTTGTAAATTTATAAAAAGCCCCATCTTCACTTTTGATAAACTCGAAATTTGATGAGCCAAACTGCTGTTTGATAAAAAAGTCAAAGCAACCCCCTGCACTGCTGTTCCATTGGTGTTGTAAATCAAGTTGAATAACTTCAATATAAAGTTTTCCTAACTCTGAATTAAAAACATCGACTATATAACTTTTAGAGATATTTGCATCATGAGCAGATCGAACATCCATATTTTCAAAGCTAAGTGTAAAGTACTCTTCATCTGAACTGTCAAGCAATATTTGTATCTGTTTTTGCTCTTTATTTATAACACATCGCTCACGTGTGGCACTTTTAATTTTATTGAATATTGTATTTAAAAAGCCCATTTAAAACTCATTTCCCTCTATAGTTCTATAGTCCATTGCTACAACTTCAAGATTTTGCACTCCATACGTTATATCAATTGGACGACAACACACTTCACAATCATCAATTATATTATAAATACCTTCAACACCTGTATCTAAAAGTATTGATATATTTTCTCTACAATATGGGCATATAATAAATTTTTCTTCCATTTTAAACCTTTTAATATTTATACAACTGTATCATAAATAGATATCAAACATACAACTTATTTTGGAATATATATCCAAAATTTTGCCCCATGCTTGGTATTTGATACTTTGAGTTTCCCATTCATATTTTTATCAATAATTATTTTTGACATATAAAGCCCTATACCTGTTCCATTTGCCTGAGATTTCGTTGTAAAATATGGTTCAAAAATCTTGTTTTTTGGTTTAGTTACAATTCCCCCACCATTATCTTCAATAGTTAAAACAATATCATCAAGGTCTTCAAAAGCTTTGATAATAATATATGCATCTTTTACTTTGTTTTCCATCAATGCATCTTTGGCATTTTTTATAATATTTAAAACAACTTGTTGGTATTCATTGAGGTAAGTATTTACTTTGATATCTTTATCCATTTTTATCACTACATTAATATTATTATTTTCCAAACCTCTTGAGATGATACTCATCACTGACTTCATGATATTAAAAAGGTAAAATTCCTCTTTCTCTTTTTTGGGCATAAAGAAGTTTCTAAAATCATCAATAGTATGAGACATGTATTCTAGTACTTTTGTTGCTTCTTCTGATTTTGTGTGCATCGCTTTTTCATCAAGCATATTCATACTGTGTTTAAATTTTATATTCATCAAGATTGATGAAAGTTCAGAAAGTGGCTGCCTCCATTGGTGTGCAATATTTGATATCATCTCACCCAATGCTATAAAACGTGACTTTTCAACTAATAGTTGCTCTTGTTCTCTATTTTTTTCTATCTCCTCTTGCACTTTTAGCTGTAATGTAGAGTTTAAGTTTTCTAATGTTTGGGCATCCTCTTTTACTTTGTTTTGATAGTCCTTTAAAACACTATCAATTTTTTGAGAAATTAAAATAGAGACAAAAATAGCAATCGACAAAAATAGTAAAAATAAAACAACATTATGTCGAACCTGAACACGAATAATTTTTTCTAAATTTCGATGTTTTAAATTTATCTCATCTTCTATATCATCGATATAAATTCCAACAGCAATTACCCAATTTAACTCTTTATGATATTTCATATATGATAATTTAGGTTTAATAATGGTTGAATTTGGTTTAGTATAAAGATACTGAACATATGATTCTCCGGTTTTGCGAATATCTTTCATAAACTGTTCTCTAAACTTTTTTCCATTTGCATCTTTGTAGTTTGTAGAGATTAAAGTTCCTACTAAATCTGGTCTATTTGGATTTACTAAAAGCCTAGCAAAATCATCTCCACCATTTATATTTTTAATATCATAAACAAAAAAATAGTTACTTTTATTCTCTTCAAATGTAATATTATTAAGTAGTCGTATCGCTTCATTTTTAAATTCTATTTCATTTAAATTATCACTTGTTATATTATAATTTAAAATATCAAAAATAGTATCTATCTCTTTTTTGAGTGTTTTTCTCTTATTTTCATAATACTCTTTTACAAATTTCTCCATCTGAATATCAAAATCTCTATAAGTATTTACAACATAAAAATAAGAGATCATAAAAATCATTGAAGACATAATAATGATAAATATATAAATGATTATTTTTGATATATTTTTTTCTGTGATTATCTGCAAATCTAGCACCTTTTACCTTATTTATGGTATCATATCATAATATTTCTAATAAGGATTTTTCATTATACAGCAAGACTTAATAAGTAAACTTAAGGCATTTACAGTACTTTATGTAGAAGATGAGGATGGTATTCGAACAAATATAGAAGAGATACTCTCACACCTATTTAAAACAACTTATACAGCAAATAATACTACAAAAGGTTACGAACTTTATAAAGAACACAAACCTGATCTTATAATTACAGATATTATGATGCCAAAAGAAAATGGTATTGAATTGATTAAAAAAATCCGTTTAGAAGATTCTAAAATACGGGTAATTGTTACTTCTGCACACACTGACTTAGAATATATGCTAGAAGTAGCCCAATTACATCTTATCAAATATATAATCAAACCTATTACAGAAGAGAACCTTATGGATGCGCTTTCTGCTTTTGCAAAGAGTCATATAAAAAGTAAACTCTATACCTTAGATGAAAATACAATATTTGATTATAATAAATCAATTATACAAAACCAAGAAGAGGAATTTCAACTTACAAAAAAAGAAAATAACTTCTTAAAACTTCTCCTTACAAAAAAAAGAATCATCACATACGAAGAGATAGAAAATCAAATCTGGGATGATGAATTTATCATGACTCAAAATGCTTTGAGACTCTTTATTAAAAATTTAAGAAAGAAACTTCCTGCAAATATTATCAAAAATGTACAAGGTACAGGGTATAAATTTCTTAAAATGGAAGAAAAGTAACACAATATATCCCCTTTTAAAAAAAACACCATTTTCCTAATTTCTACATAATTGATACATAACTTTTAACTATACTTATTTATAACAAAAAAAAGGAGAAAGAGAAATGAAGAAATTAGTACTAGGAAGCCTAGCAGCAGCTATGGTAGCAACAACAGCAATGGCAGCGGATTATACATTAAAATTTTCACATGTAGTTAGCCCAAATACACCAAAAGGTAAAGCAGCAGACTTTTTTGAAAAAAGATTAGAAGAGTTGTCAGGTGGAAGAATAGATGTACAAGTTTATCCATCATCTCAATTATATAAAGATAATGCAGTTTTAAAAGCGTTACGATTAAACTCAGTTCAAATGGCAGCACCAAGTTTCTCTAAATTTGGTAAAATTGTTCCACAATTAGCGTTATTTGATTTACCATTTATTTTCAAAGATTTAGGTCACTTACATAGAGTACAAGATAGTGAAGTTGGTACAAAACTTAAATCAATGGTAACAGCTAAAGGTATAGTAGCTTTAAACTTTTGGGATAATGGATTTAAACAATTATCTTCAAATGCAAAACCACTTTTAATGCCAGAAGATGCTCAAGGTCAAAAATTTAGAATTATGTCTTCAAAAGTTCTTGAAGCACAATTCCATGCAGTTGGTGCAAATCCACAAATGATGCCATTTTCAGAAGTTTACTCTGGATTACAACAAGGTGTAATTGATGCTGCTGAAAATCCAGTATCAAATATTTATACAAAAAAATTCCACGAAGTTCAAAAATACCTTTCAATTTCAGATCATGGTTACCTAGGATACTTAGTAGTTATGTCTAAAAAGTTCTGGAATTCATTACCAGCTGATTTACAAAAAAATGTAACTCAAGCAATGAATGAAGCAACAGAAAAAGAAAGAGAATATGCAAAACAATTAAATGATTCACAATTAGAACTAATCAGAGATTATGCTAAAAAAACAGGAAAACTTGAAATTTACACTTTAACAGATGAGCAAAAAAATGCTTGGAGAGAAAAAGTAAGTACAATCTATCCTGAATTTTACTCTGACAGTAAAATCGGTAAAGATTTAATTGAGAAAACAATAGCGACAAAATAATTATGTTTAATTTTATAAGTAAAACTATAGGTTTTATAAATCAATCAATAGCAGCATTCGGTATAACAGCCGGTGTTGCTGTTGCTTTTACTAATGTTGTCGCTAGATATGCATTTGATGCATCATTAGTATGGGCAACTGAGCTAACAATTTTCCTATTTTTATGGAGTGCTTTTTTTGGAGCTGCTTATTGTTTCAAAAAAGATGCTCATATTGCCGTGACTATTGTATTAGATTTGATGCCTTCTAAATTAGTAAAACAGATGTTATTATTATCACATACTATTACTATTATATTTTTATGTGCCGTTGCATATTATGGATATCAATATATTCTTTTAGTAATAGATATAGATGAAAGATCGATTGATTTATGGGATATGCCTATGTGGATTCCGTATTTAGTTATCCCAATCTCTTTTGCATTTGCAGCATATCGAGTTGGTGAAAAAATTGTTCAAATATTAAGAACACCTCATGATGAAGTTTTAGCAGAAAGTGAAGCAGAACAAGTTTTAGCAGGTATGGGAATTGGTTCAAAAAACAATCAAAATGAACATATAAAAGAGTTAAATGATATGGTAAAAAGTGTAGAGAAGAAAACAGGAGGTATGCTATGAGTGTTACGGTACTATTTGGTATATTTATTTTTCTTGTAATTCTGGGAAGCCCTATTGCTATTTGTTTAGGTGTTGCTACTTTTACAACAATGATGTTATTTACTGACATTTCACCTATTGAAGTATCATCAATGATG
>JBATTX010000186.1:0-1566 GCA_049670825.1 Arcobacteraceae bacterium
AAACCATATCTTATATCTAAACTAAGAAATGCCATTGGTAAATCTCCTATTTTATATAAAGAGTATACAAAACTAAGAGAAAAAATAGAAACAAAAGAGATAAAAGAAAAAAATATCTTAACTCTAAGAGATTTGTATGAACAAAATAAAATCAATGATAATAAACTTGCTAGAAATTATCTAAATCAAGCCATCAAACTAGGTGATGTAAAAAGTGGTCTTATTTTAGCTCAAGCAGATAAAATTGAAAAAAACAAAAAACCAGGTGGTAAAGAATATTTCATAGCAAAAATGTATGAATCAGGAATGTTTGGTAAAATAGACAATAGAAAAGCTATGTATTATTATAAAGAATCAGCAAAATTGGGTTATCCACTAGCCTATATGACACTTGGAATATACTCTCGTCAAACATTAGATCACGCTATCGCAATTGACTATTTTAAAAAATGTGTTGCCTTAGGAGAGGGAGTTTGTTATGCTTATATGGCTAAATATTATGAAGAAGGTTATATACAAATACTAAAAAAAGATATGAATAAAGCTTTAGAATATTATAAAAAATCATATGAACTAGATAAAAACAAAGATGTAGCTAAGCACATAGCAAAAATATATGAAATAGGAAAAGGTTCAGTAAAAAGCGATTCAGAACTTGCAAAACAGTGGTATGAAAAAGCAAAATAAATTGGTAAATCTTTAAAAACTACGAAAGTAGTGTTGGTACATTTGATTTAAAAGATATTATCATTATATGGGTATTCAAAATGCATCTAAAAAGTGCTCAATACCTATTTGGAACTGTAGTTTATCACTTTCTCAATTGATTATATTTTTTGAAGAAAGATGGGATGAAGCTTTAAATATATAATTTTAAAGCTCACTTTTTTTGTTCCATAATTCCTTAAGTTTTATGGAACTTTCCAGTTTTTACTTTTTGAACACTTTATGGAACATGGAAAACTCATATAAGTGCTTTGTGTTCCAAAACCTAGAGAATATTGGAAATTAAATATTTGTTTTTATTTGTACTATTTAACTTGATATCTAAATAATATAAGATTATCTAACACAAGATTACTTGACCAAATAAAAGAAGAACCTTTACCTGTAAATTGTTCTTGAAAGTTCATATATGCTTTTTTATTATTAACTCCAATTTCATCTTCCGTATATTCTACAGCATTTGGCCAAGATTTATTTATATCATTTGATTGCCAATCTGACGGAATATCCCAATGAAGTGAATAAGTTTTTTCATATTTATTAGAACCATTTACAGCACAATTTTTTGTAATGCGTTGATTTCCATTTTCTTCTACACAACTTAAGTCATAAATTGGAGATGTATAAAAAGTTTGAGCTTTCCAATTTGAATTTGTAGTCGTACCATCAGAAAAACTAGCAATTAATCCACCATCACCTGGGTGGAATTGTTTGCCTCTATTGTTTTCACTACCTAAACCAGAGTTTTCCTCCCAATCAACAACTTTAATTGCAATTTCATATGGTTTTTTAACTTTAAATTTAACAACATTAGAGTTAAAAGGTGTAAAAGGAACAGAA
>JBATTX010000187.1:0-4714 GCA_049670825.1 Arcobacteraceae bacterium
CAGATGCTGTTACACTCGAAGCTAATTTTGACATCTCTATAATATTACTTGTATTATTAGAAATATTACCTGTAATCTCTTCTAGTGCTGCTGCTGTTTCTTCTAATGCTGCTGCTGATTCATTCGAATTTTGATTAAGAATATCTACATTTTTTAATAGTATATTAGAACTATTATCAAGAGTTAATCCATTTGATTTATTTTCTACTAACATATCATTCACAACATTTGCTAAACTATTAAGCCCTAAAGATACTTCACCTAGGTGTGTTCCCGGTATTCTATGTCTAAAATCTAATTTTTGATAAAACGATAACGCTTCTTCAATTTTATTTAAATCACCATCAACCTTAGTAGAGACAACTTTAAATAAATCATTTACACCATTTTTAAGCTCTTCTACCCCTTCATTTGTAGTTGATTGTGTTATAGTTTGATCCATAATACCTGTTTTAGCTAACTCAATCGCTTTTTTAACAGCATCAATTACTTTTTTTGATTCAGTTATATCTTGAGCAAATTTTACTACGCGAGTTACTTTTCCACTTTTATTTTTTACAGGAGTATATGAAGCTTGGATCCAAACAGATTGACCATCTTTTCTGATTCTTTCAAATTCATTAATTTGAGATATTCCATTGGCTAAATTTTTCCAAAAATCAGTATATGCTTGTGTCGTTACATATGTTTTGTCACAAAACATTCTGTGATGTTGACCATTTGTTTCTTGTGCTGTATATCCTAAAACGTTTAAAAAATTATTATTTGCATGTATTATCGTACCATCTGGTTTAAATGATATAATTGCATAATTTTCATCCATTGCACTTAATCGTGCTGCTTCTTCATCAGTTTTCCCAAAATTAAACATTGGAATACCCCTTTTTATATTTTAATGTAATAAATTTACTTACTATTTTATAAGTCTAATAATATACTTTGATGATACTGTACAATATAAATATGTCAAAAATATTACATTTTTAGTCTATACCCTATTCCATAAGTAGAAGAGATAATATCTATAGATATTTTTTTATTGAGCCGATAAACTAATACCCTCAGTTTATTATTTGAGTCACTAAAAAATGTGTCATCCCATAAGGCATCAGTTATCATCTCATAAGTTACAATTTTGTTTTTATTTTTTACTAAAAGATTTAAAAGATTGATTTCATTTTTAGTTAATTTAATTTGCTTGTTTTCTACATACAGTAATAATGTGTCTCTATCAAATTTAATACTCTCATTAATTTTGACAAGTTCTGTTTGATTTTGTCCACTGTTGAGTTCATCAATGACTAGTTGAATAGTATTTATTAAATCAGATGTTTTTATGGGTTTCAGTAAATATTTTACTAATTTTAAAGAACAAGCTTCTATAAGTACTTCTTGACTTGATAATGCTGATAAAACAATTACAGGTATGTTTTGATTATTTTCTCTGATTTTTTTTGTTAATTCTAAACCATTTAATAAAGGCATATTTATATCTACTATTAATAAATCAGGTTTTTCTTTAAGATAAATTTCGTATGCTTCTTTTCCATTAGAAGCTTCACATATTTCCTGAAAATAATTTCCCAAAATAGAAAGGTATCTTTTTCTTATGTTTTCATCATCTTCTGCGTATAATAATTTATATTTTTTCATTGTCTTTATACTTTATAATAAATTTTGCACCAATTTTAGTATTTAAAGCTTTAATAGTACCATTTAAATTATTTTCAATTATATCTTTTACAATGTACAGTCCATAACCTCTTATGAACTCACCATTCTTAGTATTTTTAGATGATGTAACATGAAAGACGCTATCTATATCAATGCTAGTTATTCCTCCGCCATTATCTTCAATACAAATATAGTTAAAATCATTTTTTTTATATAAATTAATGATTATTTTTGGTTCTTCTATATTTCTTTCTTTAAAAACATCTAACGAATTACTTAATATTGTAATGATACTTTCCTCTAATCCAATGATTTTTTTATTTAATAGTATATCCTCAGTACTATTTATGATGATTGTAGGCTTCATGCTTTTCGCAATTTGTGGGAATAAGATATCGATACACTCTTCAAATATTTTTTTTATATTTTTTTCATCATTTTTTGTTTCTTGATTGTAGAAGCTATGGATACTTGATATTGTAGACGATAAATTAAAAGTAATATTTTCTATCTCCTCTATATCATTTTCAAGTTTTTTTATATCGTAATTTTTGTTTATTATATCATAGTATATATCTGAGGTAATAGCATTTATTAAACTTAGTGGTTGTCTCCATTGATGAGCTATCATTGAGATTAAACTACCCAAGGCTGCTTTTTTTGATTGAAGCTCTAATCGTTTTGATTTTCTTTCTAAATGTTTTCTATGATGTATATCTCGCCATACAACGTGAATAATCTTTTTATGTCCTAACTCAATAGGTGTCAAAACAGTTTCTATCCAAAATTCTTCATTTTTTGATGTTAAATGTAACCATTCAAAACGATTAAATCCATTTTGTATAGCTTCTTTTATGAGTTCTTCATATTTTATAAATGAGTTAACTTGATTTGGCTGATATATAGGTGATAAATTAGATGGATGTAGATTTAAGATTTCATCTTTTGTTTTATATTTTAACATTGAGACTGCGGCATCATTGCAATCTATACATTTATTATTTTCTAATAAAAGCACGCCATCTGAAGATTTTAAATAGAGTTTTTCAAAAGTATTTTTTTGTTCTTCTATCTCTTGTTTTAACTTATTTTGTTTTATTAAAAAATACAATACTATGGATGTAATGGTGATAAAAAAAAGTGTCAAATAGATAAAAGGAGTATAATCGTATGGTTCTTTGTATACTTCTATTCTTGATTTCTGCTTTATCTTTTCAATTTTTTGTTTTGGTATATTTGCAATAATTTTATTAAAGATAGTACTTAATTGTGGTTTATCTTTTATAATTCCAATACTAGCAAATATATTGTGTTCAATTTTCGTATTTACTTTTAGTGTAGTCAAACCATATTTTTCGACAAGATAAGTAGCTGCCAATGATATGTCAATATATCCATACGCTTTGTTATTTTTAACTAATTTTAATGCTTCTTCTGTATTGGGTACAACTTTTATATTTTTTAAATAGGGTAAATTTGTATTTAAAGATTTTTTAAATGATTCATATTTCACTACAAAAATTTTCTCTTGATAATTTTTTAACTCATTGATAAAAGGTGTATGTGTATCAGTAATGATAACAAAATTATCAGATAAATATGAATTTGTTGTACTTACATTAGGAAAAGAATTAAACTCTTTTGGAGTGATTGATTTAATATCACAATAACCCAAAGATATATTTTTTTTTAATTCTTCATAATTCTTGGATATGAGAGGTTTAATTTGTATAGGAATTTGCTCTTGCATGAGTTCATACACTTCCGCTACAATTCCTTTGTGTCGATTATTGTCAATATATTCTAAAGGAAATGCATCGGAATCTATACACATAGTAATCACTTTTTTCTTATTTAAATATTCAAGTTCCTCTTTTGTATAGTTTACTTTTATACCAAAATCAAAGATCAATTCATTATAGTTGATATCATTCTTGTAGAGTCCTAAAATATTGTATGCATTATAGATATGTTTAATTTGTTCTTTTTCTATTGAACCTAATGGAGTATTGTTTTTATAGGCTAATTTCTTTAATTCTTGGGCTTCAAAAATCAATGCTTCTTTAGATTTATTTTTGCTATTGTATCTCTTGAGTATAAGATCAACAGTTTCTTCAATATTATCAAATGCATATTGCCATCCTTTTAAAGAGGCATTTGTAAAGCTTATAACTCTATCTCTATGATTTGTAGCTTCATCTTTACTTGTAAATAATATATCATCATAAAAACTAAACCCATAATCTGCTGGATTAAAAATAACTGGTTCAAAACCTTTTCTCTTTAAAAAAAAAGGTTCGTTGGAGATATACGCAGAAATAATATTTGCCTTTCCCGTAATTAGATCATTTAGGTTAAATGAGCTATTTTGCAAATCTAAAGTATCTACATCAATTTTATTAGATGATAACATTGCTAGCAATGGTGCACTTTTAATCTTTCCGTTCTTTAACGAAATTTTTTTTCCAACAAAATCTTCTAAGTTAGAGATGTTATTCTGTTTGGTAGAGAGCATTATTAATGGTGAGTTTTGGAAGATTGCTTTTAGCAAAACAATATTTTTCGTTTTAATTAAAGAAGAATGCCCAATACCATATGCAGATTTTTTATTTGTAACATAGTGTATTGGATTAATATTTTGTTTATATTTTTTTAATTCTACATCCAATCCAGCATCTTTATAAAAACCTTTTTCTTTTGCAATATAATATCCCGCAAATTGAAACTGATCGAACCATTGTAATTGTAAGGATATTTTTTCCAATGGTTTGGAATAGAGTAAATTTGTACATAAAATAAGTATGATAATAGTTGAGCTAAATCTCATATTTTAAAATTTATATTTCGATAAAATTATTTGTAAAATCATATTTAGTCATGTCCTTATATGTAAAAGTATTTTTATAGTAGTTAATTTTAGCATAAAATGCAATTATTGTCTCAATCACTACGATATATATTATAACAATATATTAATAATATTATATTTTAAATTATTAAATTTTTATGGTAACCCTTAGCTAAATATTATTATTTAGAG
>JBATTX010000188.1:0-9665 GCA_049670825.1 Arcobacteraceae bacterium
CCACTTACAAATGCATCTTCTGACATATCCATCTCATGCTTTAATTTTTCATTTAACTCAGATGAATTAATTTGTTCCATTGTAATATTAGTTTTGAAAACTTTATTAAAATGATTCAGAGCAACTTGATTATCTTTTTCTTCATATGCATCATAAAAATTACTAAAATTTGTACTGTAAAGCTTATATTCAACATTTTTAATTCCCATCTGAGTAGCTATCATAGAAGCTTTAGAAAGTGTTTGTGCTGTTGGGTGCATTTGTAGTGGTAAATTATAATAGTACAAAGCTATGTTTTTCGGATTGTCCATAATATTCTTAATAATTGTAGGCACTTCATCTAAACAAATAGGACATAAAGGATCACTAAATAATACTAAAGTATGTTGTGCATTTGGATTTCCCGCAATTAGGTTTTCTTCATTGAAAAATTTTTTACTCAGTTTTGGATACATCATATCTTTAAATGATTTTTTTGTTTTTGCATTTATTAACTCTGGTGTGATTAATTTTCCATTTGTAAATAATGTATCTTTTTGATTGAGTACTTTTCCTTGAACTGTAAATGTAAGATTAAATACATATCCATACCAGCCATCTTGCTTCAAATCTTTTTTTAAAACTATTGAGACATCATTTAAAGTGATTTGTCTTCTTTTTAATATACTTGATACTTTTTTCTTTTCAAAACTTAGTATATTTTCATCAATCTTTTTATTTGCTAATACACTAGTGCTTAATAGACTTACTATCGTCAATAACTTCAACATCGATAATCTCATCAGTATTCCTTTTATAATTTGTATTGTTTGTTTTTTTGTAGCTACTTGCATCAAAATCAAAATTTGTTGTGTATGTTGTTCTATTTGTTGGCGTTTTAAAATGAAACATTTTACTAAATAAAACAACCAAAAAAGAAAACTGTAACAATATCCCTATAATATCAGTAAAAAATCCAGGGATAATAAGCATAACAGCACCCATTGCTTTTCCAACATTTGCTTTGATAAACTCTTCTTGTGTAATTTTTCCTGTTCTAGCTTTTGTGATACTTTCCATCAACGACAATTTGAAATTTTTTAATATAAAAATTCCAACTATTGCTGATACAACTATCTCTAAAAATGTATTTAATCCACCTATCGTACTTGAAACGGATGATGATATCATAACCTCTAAAAAAAGATATGTAAAAAAATAAATCAAATATACTCCTTGTTTTATTGGTGTTTTAAAATAGATTTTTCCAAATGATATAGTTCATATCGAATTGATTTAAAATTTTCACTTGTATTTGTATCTATTAATTTTGTAAACTCTTCAAGTACTCGTGAACTCTCTTGAGATCTTTTAAAGTTTGCTATTAAAATCGATTTTATATCAGTTCGATTTTGTTCTGACGCAGTGGATTTTTTTAAAACATCATTTTGGATATCTCTTGAATCTAACAATTCATCATACACAGATATTCTTGAGTTATGTCTTAAATTTTTTAATTTTGTAGCAGTATCTTTATCGTTGAAGATATATCTATAAATATCTTCAACAACACGAATACCTTCTCGGAGGCGATTCAAATTTGCATCTAAAAGACGCAAATTTTCTTTAGTCATCTTTACTGTTAAAAGCAGCTAAGATTTGTAATAACGAGATAAATAGATTTAAAAAATCCAAATATAAAGCAATTGCAGCTTCAATTGGTGTTGAAAATCCACCTTTGATAATTTGTTGTGTATCATATAAAATAAATGCACTAAATATTAAAGCTCCTACTCCTGCAATAGCCAGTTGTAATACTGGTGATTGAAAAAAGATGTTACTTAAACTTGCAACTATTAAAATAATTACTGCAATGAAAAGCATTTTTCCCATTGATGAATAATCTTTTTTAGTCGATAAAGCAAACATAGAAATTCCACCAAATGCAACTGAAGTCATTAAAAATGCTTGCGCTACAATTGAAGCTCCACCTGGCATATTAAATACACTACTTAATAGTGGTGTAATTGTTAAACCACTCACAAATGTAAAAGCAAATAATACTGCTAAATTAATTCCTGGCTTATCTTTAACTGCGTAAATACCAAACAATAAAGCGAACTCTAAAATTACAAGTCCCCAATACCAGCTAGATATTGCACTCACCATTCCTAAACCAATATATGCACCAGCACTAGCTGCCAATAGTGAACTAGCGAATAACTGATAAGTACTTCTCAAAAAAGCCATTATATCAGCTGGTGCTGATTGTTCTTCACGTGATGAAGAGTATGCTTCATCTTTTTTTGAATAACTTGTATCGTTATTATTAGATAAATAATCTCTGTTGTACATTAACATTCCTTTTAATTTTGTATTATGATTTTATAGTTATTTACTTAAATCTATCTTTAAAGTTAGTAATTAACATTTTCCATTTACATACTTTGATTTTGTTTATAGTAAATATAAACTTTTTTAAGCTATAATCTATGTAATTTAAAGATGTAAAATACTTAAAGACCGTTAATTATTTAGGAGATATATAAATGTTAGATGTTGTAGAGATTCAGAAGATACTTCCACATAGATACCCATTTTTACTAGTAGATAAAGTTACTGATATGGTAGAAGGTGAAGATATAGTTGCTTATAAAAATATTTCAATTAGTGAACCTGTATTTCAAGGTCATTTCCCTGGTCATCCAATCTATCCAGGTGTTATGATTTTAGAAGGTATGGCACAAGCTGGTGGAATTTTAGCTTTAAAAAGTGCTGGTCTTACTGATGAAGAGTTACAAAATAAAGTTATATACTTTATGAGTATCGATGGTGCTAAATTTAGAAGTCCTGTAAAACCAGGTGATAAATTAGAGTACAGAATTAAAGTAATTAAATTGAGAAAAAATTTGATCGTACTTGATGGTAAAGCTTATGTAGATGATACTTTAGTAAGTGAAGCTGAACTAAAAGCTATGGTTGTAGATAAATAGTATTATGAATATTCATAGAACAGCTATTATAGAAAATGGAGCAAAATTAGCAGACGATGTAAAAATTGGTCCATATACTATTATTGGTCCAAATGTTACCATTGGTGAAGGCACTATAGTAGGTAGTCATACAGTAATTGACGGGTATACTACAATTGGAAAAAACAATAATATTTTTTCACATGCAGTATTAGGAACTATTCCTCAAGATTTAAAGTATAATGGTGAAGAAACCTATCTTAAAATTGGTGATAATAATACAATAAGAGAACATACTTTTATAAATACTGGAACTGCTGGTGGTGGATATAATACAATAATAGGAAATGGCAACCTTATTATGGGACATGTACATATGGGTCATGATTGTATTATAGGTGATAATATTGTTATCGCTAATTCAACCGTATTGGCTGGGCACGTTGAGATTGCTAGCAATGCAGTAATTGGTGGGATCAGTGCTGTTCATCAATTTTGTAAAGTTGGAGAATATGCAATGCTTGGTGGTGGATCAATTGTAGTGCAAGATATTCCTCCGTACTGTATATGTGAAGGAAATAGAGCTTCTTTAAGAGGCTTAAATATAAACGGATTAAGAAGACATCTACAAAATAGAGATGATATTAGCGAAATCAAAAAAGCATATAAACATCTCTTTGAATCTGGAATTGCACTAGCAGATAGTGCAAACGAACTTATAACAAGTTCACAAAATAAATATGTAAAAACTTTAGCTCAATTTGTACTCGATACAAAAAGAGGTATACCTTTTACAAGGAAGTAATAAAAAATGAAAAAAGAAAAACTAATTTGTGATTTTTGTGGAATTGATGATAGTGCACAAAATCCTGTAATCGCAGGAGAAAATGCAACTATTTGTCAATCATGTGCAAAATCAGCTTATGATATAATTGAAAAACACAAACAAGACTCATCTGGTAAAGGTGAACTTGTAGAAAATAAATTTGAAACAATAGAACAAAATATTTTAACTCCTAAAGAGTTGAAAACAATTTTAGATGAATATGTAATTGGTCAAGAGAAAGCAAAAAAAGTTTTGAGTGTTGCAGTTTATAATCATTATAAAAGAATATTTAAACAATCTGCAGATGAAGATTTAACAGAACTTACAAAATCAAATGTTCTTTTAATAGGACCTACAGGAAGTGGTAAAACCTTATTAGCACAAACTATCGCAAAATATTTAGATGTACCTTTAGCAATTGCTGATGCAACAAGTTTAACAGAAGCTGGTTACGTGGGTGATGATGTAGAAAATGTTGTAACAAGACTTATTCAAGCAGCTAATGGAGATATTCAAAAAGCAGAGCAAGGTATCATATTCATTGATGAGATTGATAAAATTGCAAGAATGAGTGAAAACAGAAGTATCACAAGAGATGTTAGTGGTGAAGGTGTACAACAAGCACTTCTTAAAATTGTTGAGGGAAGCTTAGTAAATGTTCCACCAAAAGGTGGAAGAAAACATCCAGGTCAAGACTCAATTCAACTTGATACTACAAATGTACTATTTATTTGTGGTGGTGCTTTTGATGGAATGAAAGATATTATTGGTAAACGTGAAGGTGGTAATATCTTAGGTTTTAACCAAGAGAAAAAAACTAAAAATGAGCAGAACAATATAATGGAAAAAATTGAATCTGATGACTTAGTAAAATATGGTTTGATCCCTGAATTAATTGGTAGACTTCATATGACTGCAATCTTAGAAGAGATTGATGAAGAAGCGATGATTCATATTTTAAAGGAACCAAAAAACTCTTTAGTTAAACAATATAAAAAACTATTTAAAATGGATGATGTAAACTTAGAATTTGATGATAAATCACTTGTAGCTATTGCAAAAGCAGCAATTGATAGAAAAACGGGAGCTAGAGGTTTACGTTCAATATTAGAGGATATTATGTTAGATGTAATGTATGAATTACCTGAATATAAAGGGAAAACAATTACCATTACAGAAGATGTAGTAAACAAAACAAAACTACCACAAGTAGTATAAAAAGGTATAAAATGATTTTTGATAAATTTATTGGTTGGTTTTCAAATGATATGGCGATAGATCTTGGTACTGCAAATACTATTGTATCTGTTAAAGGTAAAGGGATCATTATCAATGAACCATCAGTTGTAGCAGTACAACATGATAGATATGGAAGAGATAAAATTCTTGCAGTTGGTAAAGAAGCAAAACAGATGATAGGTAAAACACCTGTAAATATTCAAGCTGTTCGACCTATGAAAGATGGTGTTATTGCAGATTTTGAGATGACTGAGAGAATGATTCGGTATTTCATTGAAAAAGCACATGGTAGAAAATCATTTTTAAGACCTCGAATTATTATTTGTATTCCACACGGTATTACACAAGTGGAAAGAAAAGCAGTACGTGAATCAGCTTTAAGTGCTGGGGCTAGAGAAGTGTATCTAGTAGAAGAGCCAATGGCAGCTGCTATTGGGGCTGGTATTCCAGTTAGTAGTCCAAATGGATATGTTGTTGTTGATATTGGTGGTGGAACAACAGAAATTGGAGTTACATCATTAGGTGGACTTGTACTTTCTAAATCTATTAAAGTAGCTGGTGATAGATTCGATAAATCAATTGTTGATTATGTTCGACAAAACTTCAACCTATATATTGGTGAAAGAACGGCAGAAAATATTAAACTTGATATTGGTACTGCAATTAAACAACCAAAAGATACAACTATTTTAGTAAAAGGAAGAGATAGTTCAGGACTATTAACTACAATTGAACTTACAAGTGAAGGTGTAAGAACAGCTTTACATGAACCTTTAAAAGAGATCTCTCTTGCAGTTCGTCAAGTACTTGAAGAGATGCCACCTGATTTAGCTGGTGATGTTGTTGATAACGGTGTTGTGTTAACTGGTGGTGGAGCATTAATTAGAGGATTAGATAAATATTTAGCAAATGATATCAAACTTCCTGTTCGTGTTGCAGAAGATCCATTATTAGCTGTTGCTTATGGAACAAGCAAAACACTAGATGAAGAGTCCTTATTAAGATTAATATCGAATGAATAAAAAGTTTACACTTTTTTTAATAATACTCACTATTGGTATTTTATACTTCTTCAACGTAGAAAAGATTATTCAAAATAAACTTTCTACGTTAAACCAATCAATTCAAAAATCATATATCAATATTTTCGTTTCTATCAATGATGTAATAGAAAAATATGTAAATCAAACAAATTCCATAAGTAAATTAAAAAGTTCAAATGATGAACATCTTAAATACAAGCTACTTTACGATGTTAAAGTAAATGAGTTAAATGAATTAAACAATAATTTAAATATTATAAAACCTTTAGATCTCAAACTAGATAAAGTAAAAGTTTTATCATATTATAAATTCAATGACTACTCAAGAGTGATTATAGATAAAAAAGATCTTAATAGCTCAAAAATATATTCTTTAATTACATTCGATGGATTTAGTGCAGGGATTGTTGTCAATAAAAGTGATAGTTCTGTTGCTTATTTAAATGAAAATTCAAAGTGCAATTACACAGTTTTTATAGGAAAAAACAATGTTCCTGGTATTACAAGTGGGATTTTAGACGATGGTCAACTTTTAATAAAATATGTACCTATTTGGCAAAATATTTCAATTGGAGATGAAGTTATTACAAGCAGTATGGATAGTATATTTCCATTTGGAATAAAAGTAGGAAAAGTTACAAACATTGATATTCAGGATAATATTCAAGAAGTTCTTGTAACTCCTTATGCACACACGCTAGGGACTAGATATTATTATTTATATGACAATCATAATAATATAATGTCTAATAATTAGACATTATATTATCTACTGTATCCCAAGATATATTTTCATTACCTTCACTTTTTTTAAACATATTAAATACATATCTTGCAAACATATCAGTTTCGATATTAACTTTGCTATTGATCATATATGTTTTAAATAATGTATTCTCCAAAGTATGAGGAATAATTGTTAAACGAAATTCATCCTTTTTTACTTCATTAACCGTTAAACTAATGCCATCAACACAAATAGAACCTTTAGATATTACATACTTCATATATTCACTTGGAATAGAGATGAAAAAATCTGTAGAATTTCCATTTTGAATGATATTAGTAATAGTTCCTAAACAGTCAATATGTCCTTGAACAATATGACCTTCAAATCGATCACCCATCATCATTGCAGGTTCCATATGAACAGAACCTTTATAGTTTTCCATAGCTAAAATTGATTGAGACTCAGGAGATAGTTCAACACTAAACATACTATCATCGATCGCAACAACTGTTAGACATGCACCATTTATAGCTATACTATCACCTATTTTAGGTTGGTAGATTGCTTTTACTGTTAAAATATTATTACTGAAGTTCGATACTTCAGCCATCTCTCGTATAAGTCCTGTAAACATGCTTGGATTATATCATAACTTTTATTTAAGTAAAAGATTGTAAACTACTTTTAAAGAATACAAGGTTATTAATATCAAAGCTTTATCATTTTTTATTTTTACTTTACTACTTGTTGGCTGTGCATCAAAGCAACCAACCAAATCAATAAGTTCAACAATTCTGATTAAAACACCTCATATGAAATACCATGATAATGGTTTTATTGTTTATTATGATAACTATGTTCATTTACAGCTATTTAATGTAGGTAACGTTATATTAGATTTATCAATTTATAAAAATAAAATCTGCCAAAGTACTTTCAAGTGTATCGATTCTAAAGAATTCAATAAAGAGTATATTAATTCAACTTATAGTGATGATTTTTTATATAAGCTTTTTACAAGTAAAGAAATCTATTTTAAAGATAAAGACAACAAAATATTAATAAAAGTTAAATAAAGGGAAACAATGACTAAATTTGTAGGAGCACATGTAAGTGCAAGTGGTGGTGTACAAAATGCACCTTTGAACGCAATTGAAATTGGAGCACGTGCATTTGCTCTATTTACAAAAAACCAAAAAAGATGGGATGCAAAAGAGTTTGATACAAAAACTTTAGATTCTTGGTTTAAAAATCTTGAGTTAAGTAAGGTATTACCAAAACATATTTTACCACATGACAGTTATTTAATAAACTTAGGAAACCCAGATCCTGAAAAACTTGAAAAATCTAGAATAGCTTTTATAGATGAGTTAGAAAGATGTGATATTTTAGGATTGGATAGATTAAACTTTCATCCAGGAAGCCACCTACAAAAATTTGGGAAAAAAGACCCTGAATATAATGAAAAGATACATTATGCAGAATTAGAGTGTTTAGATCTTATTGCTGAGTCAATTAATTTTGCTTTAGACAAAACTAAAAATGTAAAAGCCGTTATTGAAAATACTGCAGGTCAAGGTACAAATTTAGGTTATAAATTTGAACATTTAGAATATATTATTGATCGAGTTGAAGATAAGAGTAGAGTTGGAGTTTGTATTGACACTTGTCATATGTTCACAGCTGGTTATGATATTAGAACAAGAGAAGCATATGATAAAACGTGGAATGACTTTGATAAAATAGTAGGTCGTGAATTTTTAATGGGGATGCATATAAATGACTCTAAACCAGCCTTAGGAAGCCGTGTGGATAGACATCATAGTTTAGGTGAGGGTGAGATAGGATGGGATGCATTTAAGTTTATTATGAATGATTCTAGAATGGATGATATTCCACTTGTGCTTGAAACAATAGATGAAACGATATGGAGTAAAGAGATAAGTGATTTATATAATTTAGTAGATTAATTTTACTAAATTATATAAAAAATACAGAAGTTACTGTTAAGAGAAACTTCCTAAAGACATCAATCTATCGTATCTATTTTGATCTCTTTGTTCTTTTGTAAGTTTTTTAAGTTCTTTTACTTGGTCTAAGAAATAATCACCTAAAGCAGATATTGCCTCTTCTTTATTTCTGTGAGCACCAATTAATGGTTCATTGATGATATCATCAATAAGATTTGACTCTTTTAAATAAGAAGGTGTTATTTTAAGTGCACTTGTTGCTGTTTCAACCATATCTTGGTTTTTCCATAAGATACTCGCACATCCTTCTGGAGAGATAACAGAATATACACTATATCTCATCATCGCTAACTTATCACCAATTGAGATAGCTAAAGCTCCACCTGAACCACCTTCACCAATTACAACAGATACAATAATTGTATCTAAATCACTTAGTTCAAATAAGTTTCTAGCAATTGCTTCACTTTGACTTCTCTCTTCAGCACCAATACCAGGATATGCACCCGGAGTGTCAACTAAAAATAAAATTGGTAAGTTAAATTTTTCCGCTAACTTAGCAGCTCTTAAAGCTTTTCTATAACCTTCTGGATTTGGCATACCAAAATTTCTTTTAATTTTGTTTTTTACACCTCTTCCTTTTTGCTCTCCAATCACAACACATTTTGTGTCACCGATGAAACCTAAATAACAAACAATCGCTTGATCATCTGCAAGATGTCTATCACCATGAATTTCATAAGCATCAGTCATTAACCCTCTAATATAATCTAAAGAATAAGGTCTATCTGCATGTCTAGCTAGTTTTAGCTTTTGAAAATCTGTCAGATTTGAATAAGTTTTTTCTACCTCTACAGATAGCTTTTTTTCTAAAATTGAAACTGCATATTCATCTGCTTTTGTTTT